>CAJQNH010000076.1 GCA_905479615.1 uncultured Eudoraea sp. | reverse complement strand
AGCATATTTATCATTTCCTACCCTGGAATAGGAGCCGTAAGTATAACCTTTGTCTTCTCTTAGATTGAGGAAAAGTCTTCCTTCTCCACCTCCGCCCAAGATGCGGTTTGCTACAAGCGCGGCCAGATAATCGGGGTCATTCATTTTAAGGTTTACAAGGTTTTCAACAGCAATTTCGGATTGAACTGCATTGGGTACATCTACAAAGTTTAGCTGGGTATATTGTACATCCAAAGGTTCTGAGTATCCTAGTGAAGGGGGTGAGGCCTTTACCCAATCATCAAAATATTTAGTCACTAATTCTTTGACTTCATCAAATTTCACATCCCCGATCACTACCAGATAAGCGTTGGCAGGAACAAATAATTCCTGATAAAATCTTTGCACATCTGCGAGCGTAACATTATTTACGGTCTCTTCTGTAGCAAACTCACCATAAGGGTGATTTATGCCATAAGCTAAAGCATTTTGAACTCTGTTGGCAATTGCAGAAACATCTTTTTCTTCAGATTTAAGCCCGGTAATCAGTTTGGCCTTTTCTTTATCAAATTCTTCCTGTGTAAAGTTTGGATTAATTGCAGCATCTGCCATAAGTTCCAAAATTCTTGGGTAATATTTGGATAAAGATGAGGCAGAGGCACTTTGAAATCCAAAGTTTATTCGTGCACCTAGAAAATCTACTTCTTCAATAAAGTCATCCTTGGAAATTGATTTAGAACCATTTCCTAACAAACTTCCGGTAAGTATAGACACACCAGCCTTATCACCTTCCGCAACAGGGGGATTATCTATGGTTAGTTGTATGGATACCCTGGGTAATTTATGATTCTCAACAACCAAAACTTTAAGGCCGTTAGTAATCTCAAAACGTTGTGGATCCTTCAGATTAATCTCAGGCGCAGGACCCGGTTGTGGCATAACACTTCTGTCTGCCTGAGCATTAAGGGCAATGGCGGTTAATGCAATAGCGATTGTAAAATATAATTTTTTCATATTTTCAATTGTCAATATTTTCTTTTGGTAAATAATATATGATTACCCTTTGGTTAGAATTCAAATATCTATTGGTAACTGCCTGTATCTCTTCCCTTGTTATTGAACGGTAAATATCAATTTCTTTGTTTATTAATTCCGCATCGCCATATAACAGATAATTCCTTGCCAATGAATTTGCTATACCCTCTATACTTGAATTAGAGTTTACAAAATTATTTTCAAATTTGTTCTGTAATTTTTGATAGTCGTTTTCAGAAATCAATTCTGAACGTACTTTGGAGATTTCTTCTTCCATTTCATTAACCAGTACATCGAGTGAAGTCTCGCCAACGGGTATCGCATAGACCAAATACATTCCATAATCCTCCTGATCAAGATTTATAGCCCCAACCTGAAGTCCTTGTTTTTGTTCATCTACTATTTTTTTATAGAGTTTAGAGCTCTTACCGTCACTTAAATAGGTAGATATCATGTTTAGGACATACGCATCTCTATCTGTGAAACCAGGAATTCTATAGGCTATTCCCACTAAAGGTATTTGAATATTGGCGTCATAAGCCGTAACTTTTTCTTCTGCTGTTATTGGCACCTCTTTTGGATAATTTCTGATTACATCTTCCCCTTCTGGGATTTCAGCAAAATAGTCCGATACCATTTTTCTAGTTTCAGGGATGTCAATGTCTCCTGCAACTATTAATACCGCATTGTTGGGAACATAATACTTTTTGTTGTAGTCAATAACATCCTCCAGCGTTGCCGCATCCAAATCTTTCATATAGCCAATATTTGGATCCTTATAAGGATGAACTTTGAAAAGACTTTTCCCCAGTACTGGCAATAATTGGCCATAAGGAGAATTGTCATAACTAAGTCTTTTTTCCTCTTTTACTACTTCTTGTTGGGTATCTACCCCCCTTTGGTCTATTAAAGGGTGTAACATGCGTTCAGATTCCATCCACAAACCTAACTGCAGATTGTTTGAAGGGAAAGTCACGTAATAATAGGTTCGATCCTGCGATGTATTAGCATTAAATGCACCACCCCGTGAGGAGACTATTTCCCTCCAGGTACCTGTTTCAATATTTTCTGTACCCTCAAACAACAGATGCTCAAAAAAGTGCGCAAACCCAGTGCGACCTTCAGTGCGGTCTTTTCCGCCAACATGGTACATCACCGCCGTGGTTACAACAGGAGCTGTATTATCCTGATGAAGAATAACATGAAGCCCGTTATCCAGGTCATATTCCTCATAGGTTACTTCTTGCGCATTGATTGCAAAAAAAGAAATGAATGCAAGCAAGGTCATGTAAAAATTTCTTTTCATAAATTTCAAATTAACGGATTGGTATATACTAATTTTTAAAGAGCTGCTAATATAATTTTTTTGGGTTTATGAGAAAGAAAACTCTTCTTCTTTAACAAGAATTTATATGATAATTGCACAATATTCATTATTTTAAATGAGACAAGAAGAAAAACAAAGAAAATGAAACGAATTGCCCTCCCTATACGCTTCGGTATTGCAACCAGCGGGAGTCTTATCGCATATTTTTTAATTTTATCGCTTTTTGGTTTACATACCAATGTTTTTTTTAGTCTTTTTAATGGAATAATTACTGGTTTCGGAATATATGAGGCCATAAAATATTTTAGACTTCAGGAAAAACATAACTTCAACTATGGAGTAGGATTTAAGTCAGGAATGGTGACTGGTGTTGTGGCAACCCTCATTTTTACTTTCTTTTTTGCTTTTTACGCTACCGAGATCAATACAGACTTTTTAAAAGAACTTTCAACCAGTTGGTTTAATAATTTCAAAAATTTTGAGGGAATCGTATTCTTTACAGTGGCAATTATGGGATTTGCCACTACTGTGGTGCTGACACTTACTTTTATGCAGTTGTTTAAAACTCCGAAGAACCTCAAGAAAAAATCTGTTTAGAATAAAAAAAACTCTTGTGATTTCCCAATTTAGCAGTATATTTGCACCCGCCTTTAGAGCGCCTTTGGTGTTTAATATGCTAAAAAGCTCATTTAAAGGGAAATAAAAATATTTAATATTAAGCTATGTATGCAATTGTAGAAATAGCAGGGCAGCAATTTAAAGTTGCAAAAGACCAAAAAGTATATGTTCACCGTTTGCAGGAAGACGAAGGAAAAAAAGTTTCTTTTCACAACGTCCTTTTATTGGAAGATGGTAAAAACATTACAATTGGCGCCCCAGCTATAGACGGAGCCGCAGTAGAGGCTAAAGTCGTTAAACACCTTAAAGGAGACAAGGTAATTGTCTTTAAAAAGAAAAGACGTAAAGGGTTTAGAAAGAAAAATGGTCATCGCCAGTATCTAACCGAATTGGTTATCGAAAGTATTGTAGCCAAAGGTGCTAAGAAAACTGTCGCTAAGGCCGAACCTAAAAAAGAAGCTCCTGTAAAGGCTGCGCCAGTAAAGAAAGCGGCTCCAAAAACTGAAGCTCCTAAGGCTAAAGTTGAAAAAGTGAAGGAAGCGCCTAAAGAAGCACTTGATTTAAGCAAAAAGACAGTAGCGGAATTAAAGGAAATGGCCAAAGCCAAAGGAATCACCGGGATTTCTTCTATGAAAAAGGCCGACCTTATTGAGGCATTAAAGAAATAAGTAAATAACTAATACCAGCCCAGGCTTGGTATAAAAAATAATATCATGGCACATAAAAAAGGTGTAGGTAGTTCTAAAAACGGTAGAGAATCAGAATCGAAACGCTTAGGGGTTAAGATTTTTGGAGGACAGGCTGCTATTGCAGGAAATATTATTGTTAGACAACGTGGTACAAAGCACAACCCTGGTAATAATGTTTACCTCGGAAAAGATCATACCTTGCATGCAAAAGTAGACGGACTTGTAAAGTTTCAAAAGAAAGCAGGCGGAAAATCTTATGTTTCTATAGAGCCTTTTGAGGCATAATACTCAATTGAATAACTCAAAATAAAAACCCATTATGTTATCATAATGGGTTTTTTGTGTTTCTATATTAAGTTTAGTTCTCTAATACCTGTAATAGTCGGGTTTATAAGGGCCTTTAACTTCAACCCCAATATAAGATGCCTGTTCTTCTCGCAATTCAGTAAGTTCAGCACCCAAACGTGCTAAATGCAGTTTGGCAACCTTTTCATCTAAATGCTTAGGAAGCATATATACCTTATTTTCATATTTATCGCTATATTTCCATAACTCTATTTGTGCAAGTGTTTGGTTTGTAAACGAATTGCTCATGACAAAGCTTGGATGACCGGTGGCACATCCTAAATTAACCAAACGTCCTTCGGCAAGCACTATAATGTCTTTTCCATCAATAGTATATTTATCTACCTGTGGTTTAATAACATCTTTAGTATTGCCAAAATTATCATTTAACCAGGCCATATCTATTTCGTTGTCAAAATGGCCAATATTGCACACAATAGCTTTATCACGCATAGCCCTGAAATGCTCTGCTTTAAGGATATCTTTATTTCCTGTAGCCGTTATTACAATGTCGGCATTACTAACTACTGTTTCTAATCTTTTTACCTCATATCCGTCCATAGAGGCCTGCAGAGCGCAGATAGGATCTATTTCTGTAACCGTTACAATGGCTCCTGCCCCTCTGAATGAAGCTGCTGTACCTTTTCCGACATCTCCATAACCTGCAACAACAACTCGTTTTCCGGCTAGCATTGTATCTGTAGCCCGGCGAATTGCATCTACAGCACTTTCCCTGCAGCCATATTTATTGTCAAATTTGGATTTAGTAACAGAATCATTCACATTTATTGCCGGCATAGGCAATACCCCATTTTTAAATCGCTCATATAGGCGGTGGACTCCAGTGGTTGTTTCTTCCGAAAGACCTTTAATTCCAGAGGTTAGTTCCGGAAATTGATCCAGTACCATATTGGTAAGATCGCCCCCATCATCCAGAATCATATTAAGCGGCTTGCGTTCTTCACCAAAAAATAGTGTCTGCTCTATACACCAGTCAAATTCCTCTTCATTCATGCCTTTCCATGCATAAACAGGTACGCCGCTTGCTGCTATGGCGGCGGCGGCATGATCCTGAGTGGAGAAAATATTACATGAACTCCATGTAACTTCTGCACCAAGAGCAGTAAGGGTTTCTATAAGTACCGCTGTTTGTATGGTCATATGAAGACAACCCGCAATACGGGCACCCTTAAGTGGTTGTTCTTTTTTGTACTCTTCACGTAAGGCCATAAGCCCCGGCATCTCGGCTTCAGCCAATTCTATTTCTTTTCTTCCCCATTCTGCCAAGTTAATGTCCTTGACTTTAAATGGAACGTATGGTAATGTGTTGGTTCGCATATCTTTTTTATTTTTTACATTCGTCCTGGAAATGTTTTTTACAATTTCATTAGTCAAAGGTAATGATAACTTAAAATATTGTATGCCTCTTTACAAAACTATAACAGTAAGCCCATATACTAAGGTATACATTTGGAAGATTACAGAGTCTGAAACGGAACTTTCCTTTAATATTGAGCTTACCAATAATTGCCAGCTTAGAGTGAACGGTATGAAGTCTGAACTGCACAGGAGAGGATTTTTAAGCATACGCCACTTAATGGGGTTGGCGGGTTATGTAGATAGCGATCTTTTTTATGACCAGGCGGGAAAGCCGCATCTAAAAGATGGAAATCATATCTCCATAACACATTCATATCAATTTACAGGAATAATTGTAAGTCAGAAAGATGAAGTTGGGATTGATATCGAAAAACAACGAGATAAGATAAGCGTTATTGGACATAAGTTTACACCTATGGAGGACTATGCAAATATTAAGAACGAAAAAGAAATTGTTAAAAAACTTACAATTATTTGGGGTGCCAAAGAGTCCCTTTATAAGATATATGCCACCCATGGATTGAGTTTTATAAATCATATTTATATTGAAGATTTTATAAACACAGATAATACTACTAAAGGTATTATCAGATATGATGGATGCACATCTGAGTATGATATTGCTTTTCTGGAATTTGAAGAATTTACCTGTGTATATGCTATTGCCAAAGAAGAGTAATATAAAGATTGGCCGGATTTTAATTTATAAATTATGAATATATCTGTTGAACTTACCTTAACCCCTTTACAAGATAATTACGAAGAACTAATTATAGGTTTTATTAAAAAAATACGGGCCTCTGGTTTTACCGTCTTAGAAAATCCTTTAAGTACTCAGGTTTATGGAGATTATGATGATATAATGAAACTGCTTAATAGAGAAATTAAACTTGCTTTGGAATTGATGGAAAGTGGTTTAATGTATATCAAAATCGTAAAAACAGACCGAAGCAATTATGAGCCAGATTTTTGATTGGGTTTTTGCCCAATACCAGGATACTCCTTCGTTTCTAATCATCCTTGAAATGATAGGTGTTGTTTTCGGTTTTTTAAGTGTGTGGTATGCAAAAAAAGAAAATATCCTTGTATTTCCTACCGGAATAATCAGCACTGGTATCTTTGTATATATTCTTTGGGTATATGGGCTATTGGGTGACATGCTTATAAACGCGTATTATTTTTCCATGAGTATTACAGGCTGGTACTTATGGACTAGAAAAGTAGATGCCGACCATTTTATCCCGATAACAAAAACGAACCGAAAAGAGAAAAAATGGTCCATATTTCTGTTTGTTAGTGCGGTTGTTTTTGTTTTTCTGGTATATACTTTCTTTGATAAATTTAATAGTTGGACGGCTTATGTGGATACCCTTACAACTGCTATTTTCTTTGTTGGGATGTGGCTTATGGCAAAAAAAAAGCTCGAAAATTGGATTTATTGGATTATTGGTGATGTAATTTCAGTTCCTTTATATTTGTATAAAGGACTTATTTTTACATCACTTCAATATTTATTATTTACCATAATCGCCTTTTATGGCTATATGGCATGGAAGAAAAACTTAAACAAAAGCCCGCTAACCTTATTAAAGTAGTTTTGTTTGGGCCTGAATCAACAGGTAAAACTACCCTGGCTCAGGTACTGGCAAATCACTATCAAACAGAGTGGGTGCCGGAATACGCTCGTGAATATTTACAAGAAAAGTGGAATAAAGAACATAAAACTTGTGAATCTCATGATTTGATACCCATTGCAGAAGGCCAGATTAGATTGGAAAATTCCTTGACGGAAAAAGCAAATAAGCTTCTTATTTGTGATACAGATCTTTTAGAAACTAAAGTATATTCGGAAGCCTATTACCTTGGTTATTGCGATCCTGTTTTGGAAAAATACGCTTTGCAGAATACATACGATCTTTATTTGCTAACTTCCATAGATATTCCCTGGGAAAAAGACGATCTTAGGGATAAACCTAATGAACGCGAACGAATGTTTCTCTATTTCAAGGAAACATTGGAAAAGTATAATAAGAATTTTATTATTTTAAATGGGGATAATGGTAAAAGGCTTGCGCTAGCCATTAAATCTATCGATAAACTACTGGACAAATGATTGAGTTTTCACCAATGGATTTACAACAACTACAGGAAAAAGGAATCTCAAAAGAAAAAGTTTTGGATCAGATCGAGACCTTTAAAGACGGGATACCATTTGTACGGTTGGAAAAGGCCGCAATAGTTTCAGATGGGATTTTGAAATTAAGTAAAGCTCGGGAGAAAAAGGCAGTTGGTAAATTCGAAGAACTAAAAAGACTTTTAAGTTTACTCAAATTTGTTCCGGCGTCCGGTGCCGCATCAAGAATGTTTAAATCCCTCTTTAACTTTTTAGAGCATTATGATCCTGAGGTCGAAGATGTAGATGCCTATGTAGACAGATTAAATGATACAGATTTAAAGACCTTTTTCAAACAAATTAAGAAATTTCCTTTTTACGAGATTGTTCAAAAACGAATAAAAAGTAAATCCGGTTCAGCCAAGGACATCAAATGTCGTTTTGTACGTGAAATGTTGCTGAAAGAAAACCTTAATTATGGTTTTTACCCGAAAGGACTTTTACCCTTTCACAATTATGGGGAATTTACTGCTACTCCTTTTGAAGAGCATTTAAAAGAAGCTTTCAGTTATGCTGTCATAAACAATATTGCAAAATTACATTTTACTATTTCAGAACAGCACCAATCCTTATTTTCTCAGGAATTTAAAACCGTTGGCCTCAGGATATCAAAAGCTACAGAAACGGAATTTGAAGTTACATATTCAAATCAAAAACCGTCTACGGATACTTTGGCAGTAACTCCGGATAATGAACCTTTTGTGAAGGATGACGGTTCATTATTATTTAGACCTGGTGGCCATGGAGCACTTATTGAGAACTTAAATGAACAAAATGCCGATATTATCTTTATTAAAAATATTGATAATGTAGTAGTACCTAAACACGAAGCTGAACTCGCAAATAGTAAAAAGGTACTTGCCGGTTTGCTTCTGGAAGTACAACAAAAAGCATTTGCCTATGCGGATCAGCTGGATAGAAATGACATTAATGGTGAACAATTACACGAAATCAAAACGTTTTTAGAAAATGATCTCAATGTGAGGTTTTTAGAAAGTTTTTCAAGTTTTAGTATCGCCGAGCAATTGGCTATATTAAAAGATAAGATCAATAGACCCATCCGTATTTGTGGCATGGTTAAGAATGAAGGCGAACCAGGCGGAGGTCCTTTTTGGATAAGAGATGCACATGATCATATTTCACTGCAAATCGTAGAATCTGCACAGGTAGATACCTCCAATGAAAGCCAAAATGCTATTTTAAAGAATTCAACGCATTTTAACCCGGTCGACCTTGTATGTGGAGTCAGAAATTTTAGAGGTGAAAAGTATAACCTTTTGAATTTTGTTGATACTAAACAGGGCTTTATCTCACAAAAAACACAAGATGGTAAAGTGCTTAAGGCCCTTGAATTACCGGGACTTTGGAATGGGGCGATGGCCTTTTGGAATACAATATTTGTTGAAGTTCCCTTACTTACTTTTAATCCGGTAAAAACGGTAAACGACCTCTTAAAGGTCACACATCAGATAACTTAGTTGAGAGAAATTTGGCCTTTTGAAGAAAGAAATTTTTCATATTATATCCAATTTTAATTATTGGATTTTTATTATGAAAAATGGAACTACCATCGTAACTTTGTGTCATCTCAAAAGGGGTGCGAACTCCTGAAAAAAAGTATTCTTCAAATCTGTTTACATTAAACACGATTTTTACAACACTTTCAGGATAAGCTGAGATTATACCCAAGGAACCTGGGCAGGTAATGCTGCTAAGGGAGGCGATAATCGCCATTTGGATTTTTTTCTGTCTTTTCAGAAAAAGAAAAAATCAAAAAAATTAGAATAGAACCCCTGTTATTCGTCTTGTGCTACGAATGAAGGCTATTATACCATTTTTTTTCTTGATTTGTTTTGGCGCAATTTCTTATGCTCAACAACAAGAATCTGATACTACTACCCTTAAGAAAATTATTTTAGATGAAGTTTTTGTTTCAGCCATAAGAGTTACTCAAGAAACTCCAGTAACGTTTTCGAACTTAACAAAAGAAGAAATAATGCCCAGGAACCTGGGGCAGGATATCCCTGTTCTTATGAACTTTTTACCTGCGGTAGTAACAACTTCCGATGCTGGGGCCGGAGTAGGGTATACGGGTATACGCGTTAGGGGAAGTGACGCTACCCGTGTTAATGTTACTATTAATGGAATACCTTATAACGATTCTGAATCACACGGAACGTTTTGGGTAAATTTGCCCGATTTTGCATCTTCCACAGAAAGCCTGCAATTACAGCGGGGAGTTGGAACATCAACAAATGGAGCAGGGGCTTTTGGTGCAAGTTTAAATATGTTGACAGATGCTACCTCTTTGGAAGCCTATGGGCATATATCATCTTCCTATGGCAGTTTTAATACGCTTCGCAACAATATTAAGTTTAGTACAGGATTGTTAAATGAACACATTGAAATTTCCGGGAGATTATCCAGAATAACATCTGATGGCTATGTTGACAGGGCTTCATCTGAACTGGACTCCTATTTTTTACAAGGTTCTTATGTTGATGATAATACCTTAATTAAAGCACTCCTTTTTGGAGGACATGAAATTACCTACCAGTCATGGTTTGGTATTGATGCAGAAACTCTTGCTACTGACAGGACTTTTAACCCGGCAGGAATATATACCGATGAGAATGGTACTACTCAGTTTTATGACAGGGAAGAAGATAATTATAAACAAGATCATTTTCAACTACTCTGGAATGAAACCATATCACCTTTATGGAGCACAAATATTGCATTTCACTATACCAAAGGACGTGGTTACTTTGAGCAGTTCAGAGAAGACGATGATTTTGAAACCTATGGATTTTCACCAATAGTGGTTGATGGAGAGTTAGTGAATACCACAGATTTAATACGCCGTCGTTGGCTTGACAATGATTTTTATGGAACTGTATTTTCAGCCAAATATGAAAAAGACAAAATAAGCCTTATCATTGGTGGAGGGTGGAATTCTTATGAAGGAGATCATTTTGGAGAAATAATCTGGGCACGTTTTGCCGGAAATAGTATGATTAGAGATAGATATTATGATGATGATTCCAAAAAAACAGACTTCAATTTGTTTGGAAAAATAAATTATGAGATTTCTCAAAATTGGAGACTTTTTGGGGATTTACAATTTAGAACTGTGCGATACAAGGCAAACGGGGTTGATACCGGAATAGTGGATGATACATTTAATTTCTTTAATCCTAAAGTTGGTGTCACCTATGATCTTAATGATTCAAATAATTTATATCTCTCCTTTGCGGTAGCAAATCGTGAACCTAACAGGAATGATTATGAGAATGGCAATCCTAAACCAGAAAAACTGAATGATTTTGAGCTGGGTTGGCGGTATGTCTCCCCTTCTGTTCAGCTAAGTACCAATATATATTACATGAGGTATAAAGATCAGTTAGTATTGACCGGAGAACTCAATGATGTGGGCGCCCCGCTACGGGCCAATGTTGGTGATAGTTATCGTCTTGGTCTTGAAGTTGATGCCAGTGTGAGCATTGGTAAGCGCTTCAAATTACAACCCAATATAGCACTCAGTACAAATAAGAATATTGATTTTCTTTTTGAGAGAGATGGTGAGTTAGAAAATTTAGGGAATACCAATATTGCCTTCTCTCCTGATATTGTGCTAGGTAACATTTTAACGTACTTGCCAAATGAAAAGTTTCAAATGTCGTTACTTACAAAATATGTTGGAAAACAATTTATGGGAAATATTGACTCGGAAGGGTCTGTTCTTGAAGACTATTCACAAACAGATTTTAATATACAATACACTTTCAATACAAATTCATTCATAAAAAGTATCGTACTCTCAGGGCTGATAAATAATATATTTGATGCAAAATATGTATCCAACGGCTACTTTTTTACCTATGATGACGATTTTACCAATCCTGGAGCAATAACTACTATTGAAGGCGCCGGGTATTACCCTCAGGCAGGAATAAACTTTCTATTGGGAGCAACATTTAATTTCTAAGGTTATGCAGCAGCAATTTACGATGTTACACCTTGGTCTCAGTTGGAAATAACAACGGTTGTTCCATCAAATGAAGTATTGTAAAACAAAAGGTCATAATAAGGTTTCCCGTCATCAGGCCTGTTTAATTGTTGTCCGGTAAACAAACTATATTCAAAATCTTCGCATGAACAAATTACAGTTTGACTATTAAGATCCATTGTAGAACAGGCGTTTGGAGCATGATTAGGGCAACTGGCTTCCCATGCAAAAAATTGGTCAAAACCCTTATTGATAACAAAAACACCTCTAATTCCAACGCCTTGGTTGTCAATGTATATTGCGCTTCCTGTGTTGGTTAAAGGACTATATAAGGGTAAATTAAGATTAGCTTCAAATCTGAAACCAACTTCGGGCAAATAAGGATTGCGGTTTTCTTCATCTTTGCTGCAGGCCAGAAGCAAAATAAAAACTAACCAAAGGCATATTCTTTTCATATAATAATGTGATTCAATTAAGATGTCTTAAACAAAATTGAACAAAAAATATGTATCTTTGCGTTAAATCCTCTTTAAAAAAGGGGATTTTCTTATCAGTTAAACTTCATTTTGATGAATAGCTCCACTTAATGTGTTTATCTTAAATTAGTTAAATCAAAATGACAGTTTAAACTAATCCTGCGTTTTCGTAGGATTTATTGTTTAATGATTTTGGACATGCTTAAAATGTTCAATAAATAATGTAGTTATGAGTAATGTATCTTATTACACGGCTGAAGGATTAAAAAAACTCAAAGAAGAATTAAACTACTTGAGAGATGTCGAAAGACCTAAATCTTCACAGGCAATCGCTGATGCCAGAGATAAAGGTGATTTATCTGAAAATGCTGAGTATGATGCCGCTAAAGAGGCACAGGGATTACTAGAATTAAAGATATCTAAAATGGAGGAAACTCTGTCCAATGCCAGATTAATTGATGAATCTCAACTAGATACTTCTAAGGTTTTAGTGCTTTCAACAGTAAAACTGAAGAACCAACAAAATGGGATGGAAATCAGCTACACTCTTGTAGCTGAAAGTGAAGCCGATTTGAAGGCCGGAAAAATTTCTGTTACTTCGCCTATTGGCAAGGGCCTTCTTGGTAAAGAAGTAGGCGATGTTGCCGAAATTACAGTGCCAAATGGCACGCTAAAATTCGATATTCTTGAAATTAGCAGGAATTAAAAAACTTTAATTCTTTATATTTAATCCTATCAATATTGATAGGATTTTTTTTAATGCATAATTGATTGTGGAAAGTATTTTTACCAAAATAATAAAGGGCGATATACCATCGTACAAAATTGCCGAAGACGATAATTTTTTTGCCTTCCTGGACATTAATCCCAATGCAAAGGGGCATACTTTATGTGTGCCAAAGAATGAAGTAGATAAAATAATGGATATGGAGGAAGCTGAATATTTAGGTTTAATGGCGTTTTCCAGAAGCGTGGGTAAAGCCATTGAAGCCGCAATGGATTGCAAACGGGTGGGGATTACAGTAATTGGTTTAGAAGTGCCACATGTGCATGTACATCTTATTCCCTTAAATAAGATGGCGGATGCGACCTTTATGAACAAAATTGAATTGTCACCAGAAGAATTTGAAGATATTGCCCTGAAAATCCGTTCTAAAATGAAATAATACCGCTTTGGAATAGGTAGAATAATACCGCAGCAATAACAATAGGTGTCAGTATTAGAATATAAAATAGTGCAGTGTATTTTGTGCTCGCTTTTTCCGGATTGACCATTTTTTGGTAATACTCAAAAATTCGTTCAATATCTTCTGTCCAGTTAACGGGATAAATAATGCTTTCACATGTATTGCATTTAATTTGATGACTAACCTTTGCGGTAATCTTATGATAGAACCTTCCAAATAAATGCTTTTGATAAAACGTAATTTTCATGTCCTGATTAAAGCATTCAGGGCAATTATTCGTAATGTCGGCCTCTTTAATAACAACTAATTTTTCTTTTGCCATTATTGCTGATCTGATTTTATTGATATCTGCATTATAGTCCCTTCCTTGCTCGAAGAAAGTACTTTTACCTTTCCTTTATGATACTCCTCAATTATTCTTTTAACAAGAGATAGCCCTAAACCCCAGCCTCGTTTTTTTGAAGTGTAGCCAGGATTAAAAATGGAATTGAAGTCTCCTTTCGCTATACCATGTCCGGTATCTGAAATTAATATATTAACATATTTGCCATCCGGAACGATTTCGATGGCAATATCACCTTTACCTTTCATGGCGTCAATTCCATTTTTGACCAAATTTTCAATGGTCCAATTGTATAATGAACTATTCAAAAGAACGGGAAGTTGTTCAACCTTAGAAGAAAAAGTAAAATGAATAAGTTTAGAACTTCTGAGTTTTAGATATTCAAATGCACTCCTGGTTTCTTTAACAATGTCGTGTTCTTGAAGTTTTGGAAGTGACCCTATTTTAGAAAAACGGTCTGTTATGTTCTGTAATCTTCCAATATCTTTCTCAATTTCTTTGGTAATATCCGGATTTATTTGTTCACTCTTCAATAGTTCATTCCAACCAAGGAGTGAGGTCAGCGGAGTGCCAATCTGGTGGGCAGTTTCCTTTGCCATTCCTGCCCATAGTTTGTTCTGTTCAGATGCTTTATTGGTTTTAAAGAAAAAGAAGATAACTGCAGTAAACAGAAATATGATTAATAAAAGGGCAATAGGGTAGTATTTTAATTTATTTAATACTTCCGAATTACCGTAATAGAGTGTAGCTAATTGCTCATCGTTATAATCAATAGAAATAGGTGTATTTTCTGCTTCAAATTTTTTTATCTTTTTCGTTAAATAAATTGTATCAGCAACTAATTCTGCTTGCATATTGTTGGTTCTTATGGATCCATCCATATTGACCAGAATCATTGGAGTTGAGGTATTGTTTTGAAAGATTTTTACATGTAGATTTCCCAGATCCCTGTCCTCTGAAGACTGCAATAATTCGGACTGAGCTGTAGCCCAAATCTCCATTTTATGACGCTCTTCTTCCTTGAATTTTTTAAAAAAACTATTGGTATTCCAAAGAATAAGACTCACAATAACAAATGATGCTATTAATAGAAATAGATTAGAAGTCTTCTTTTGAGAATTAAAATTCATCCTAGCGGTTAATTAGCATTAAAGATAACTGAAATTGACCTAAAATGTTGTGTTCTTCAAGCGAGTTAAAGTTTTAAATGGGACACAATTTATATACCTTTGTTTTGATGCAAAAAGCGATATCCCTAATACCTTCTGAGATTACTACCGGACAGTTACACGCTTACCTTTTAGGTGCGGTTGGACCCAGGCCGATAGCTTTTGCAAGCACTGTTGACGAAAAAGGAACTCCAAACCTTTCTCCCTTTAGCTTTTTTAATGTATTTAGCGCTAATCCCCCAATATTGATTTTCTCACCCGCCAGAAGAGTGCGGGATAATACTACTAAACATACACTAGATAATGTGCTTAAAACAAAAGAAGTGGTTATCAATATTGTAAATTACGAGCTGGTTCAGCAAATGTCTTTGACAAGTACGGAATATGGTCAAGAAGTAAATGAATTTGTTAAGGCGGGATTAACCATGTTGGACTCGGATTTGGTTAAACCGTTTAGAGTAGGAGAATCTCCTGTGCAGTTTGAATGCAAAGTAACAAAGGTAGAGGCGCTGGGCAAGAAAGGAGGAGCAGGTAATTTGGTTTTTGCAGAAGTTGTCAAAATGCATTTCCACGAATCCATTTTAGATGAAAACGGCTCAATTGACCAATTTGAAATTGATCAGGTTGCCCGAATGGGAGGTAATTGGTATAGCAGGGCTAATAAGGGCATGTTTGAGGTTCCAAAACCACTTTCCAAGCTTGGAATTGGGGTTGATAATATACCTGCAGACATAAAGTCAATTAAAATGCTTACAGGAAACGATTTGGGCTTATTGGGAAATCTTGAAAGAATTCCGGATAAAAATGATATAGAAGAATTTATAGCAACTAATGATCAAATTCGGTCAATTGTCAAAAACAAGGATTCAAAAGAATTACATAGACTAATAAGAGAATATTTAGATAATAATATGATACTTTCGGCATGGAAAGTATTGCTAATAAATACTGATTTAAATGGAAATACAAGGAAAAATTAAAATGATTGATGAGACTAAAACCTTTGGCAACAACGGTTTTAGAAAAAGAGAGGTGGTTATTACTACTGAAGAACAGTATCCCCAACATATATTGGTAGAATTTGTTCAGGATAAATGTGACTTGCTTAATAAGCATAATGTTGGAGAAACTGTTAAAATTAGCATTAACCTTAGAGGAAGAGAATGGACAAACCCTCAAGGGGAGGTTAAATATTTCAATTCTGTTCAAGGATGGCGAATTGAAACTTTACAAGCCGATCAAGGGGATAGCGGAATACCACCTGTGCCTCCAATTGAAGCATTTGAACCGGCCGAAGAACTAAATGAAGAAGATCATGACGATCTGCCGTTTTAGATAGAAACCCTTTTCAGCTGTAGATTATTTTTAAGTTGACGGGTAATTTTAAGAACTGTTAAACTTGAAAAACAAGAATAGCGATATTTACTTTTTAACAGCCCTGTTAGAGTTTCCTTCGGCAGATAATGCTAATGCCGATGGTTTACTGGCGGTTGGCGGGGATTTGTCTCCGGAAAGATTACTGCTGGCATATAAATCAGGGATATTTCCCTGGTTTAATGACGATTCTTTGATCTTATGGTGGAGCCCGGATCCCAGGATGATCTTATTCCCTCATAAGATTAGGATTTCTAAAAGTATGCGACAAATTATGTCGGGTACACGGTTCACTTTAACCAGAAATAAATGCTTTAGGGAAGTTCTGGAAGCTTGTGCGGAAATAGAGAGAATGGGGCAGGAGGGCACCTGGATTACCAATAGCATGAAAGAGGCGTATTTACGATTGCATGAACTGGGGTTTGCCAGGTCTTATGAGGTATGGGAGAATAAGAAATTGGTAGGTGGCCTGTACGGGATTGATCTTGGACACGTATTTTGTGGTGAAAGTATGTTTTCTAAGGCCAATAATGCATCCAAATATGCATTTATTAATTTGGCCAGGGACCTTGAAGACCGTGACTATAAGTTCATAGATTGTCAGGTTTATACGAAACATTTGGCAAGTTTAGGGGCTGAAGAAATACCAAGGAAAGAATTCCTTAAACTATTGCAGAACAGCATTTAGCGTTGTAAGAAAAAGGAATCTGTTTAGAGTGGATCAAGAATAATTATGGTATAGGTTGTATTTTGTCTAACCTCATGAGACCAAGTAGAAATCGTTTATTCCTGATTAATAAAGAACATGATCATAGTTGGCCGGAAGAGCTTCTCTCATTTTTATAAAATCTCCCTCCGCTCCAAATAAAATTTCATAGTCCGCGCGGTCTTCATGTATTTTACCCCTTACGAATAATTCATAATTTAAGGAAGGAATCAAAAGATTTTGGAATGCATTATTTAAGGTAGTTTCGGCAGTTTCATCAGAGGTGATGGGATATTGTTGTTGAATCTTTCTGATTTTAAACTCAGTAAACTTTTTATTTAGGAACTTTGTGATCTTTGACCATGAATCCTCAGGGACATCTACTTCCTTAATTAAAATTTCAATAGCCTCAAGTTTGCCCGATTCATCGAATTCAATACTATAATACAATTTATCCTTTTTAAACCTGGCTTCATAACTAATTTTTGCAGTATCTGTTTCCTTATAAAAACGAAGCTTTTTGGCATCCTGCAGTTTCTCTTTGATGAAATCATGTGCAGTCTCAGGGAATTGATTTTTTTTAATGCGGTGTTCGCGCTCAACCTTTACCTGAGAATTAACCATTGAGAACTGAAATAAGACCAATACTAAAACTGCTAAACTCCTATACCTCATCATATCTAAAACAATTTACTTCGTGATCATTTACCATTCCCGTAGCTTGCATATGGGCATAAACCACTGTACTGCCCACGAATTTGAAGCCTCTTTTTTTAAGGTCTTTGCTAATGGTGTCAGACAAAGCCGTATTTGCAGGGCCTTCTTTGTGGTTCTCAATTTTATTTTTTATGGGTTGGCCATCTACAAAGTCCCAAATGTATGAACTGAAACTTCCGAATTCTTGCTGTACCTTCATAAAAGCTTGCGCATTGCCTACTGTCGCACGAACTTTAAGTTTATTCCGTATAATTCCTTCATTCTGCAATAAAGCTTCAATCTTTTTTTCTGTATACCTTGAAATCTTTAAATAGTCAAAACCATCAAAAGCTATCCTGAAATTCTCCCGTTTCTTAAGTATCGTAAGCCAGCTAAGGCCGGCCTGAAAGGTTTCAAGGACCAGGAATTCGAATAAGGTGGCGTCATCAGTTACCGGTACACCCCATTCTTCATCGTGATAAGCTTCATATAGCTCATTTCCCAAACACCAACCGCATTTGTGAATCTGCATTAGTCCTATATCTTTTAAATAAAGATATGGCATAAATATGAATTGAATTAACGGAGAGTTGTTATTTATTGTCTTACCATATTTATGAAAATTAGCAATACTATCGTTAAAAAACAGTTAAACTATTATATAATGATAGTAATACTATTATATTTGATAAATATTTAATTTCAAGTTGATGGAAAAGTTACTGCAGTCTGTACGGATTACGATTAATGATAAATTATATGTAAAGGACCCTGAATCTTCCAAGCTGGGGAAACGAATTGTTGAAGAAAGTATTCTCATGATTAATGACATGGGTTTCGAGAGTTTCAATTTCAAAAAATTGGGTCAAAAGATCGGATCCAATGAAAGTTCCATTTATCGCTATTTTGAAAATAAACATAAACTATTGCTTTATCTGGCTTCCTGGTATTGGGGTTGGCTTGAATATCAGTTGGTTTTTGCAACAAACAATATCCCTGATGCCAGTACTAAACTCGAAAGAGCCATAGAAATCATGACACAGGCAACAGAAATAGATTTGGCGTTTACTCATATTAACGAAGTATTGCTAAGTAAAATCGTAATTAATGAATATTCTAAATCTTATTTAACAAAAGAAGTCGATCAGGAAAATAAGGATGGTTATTTTGTCATTTATAAAAGGCTTGTAAATAGACTGAGCCAAATGATAAAGGAAGTAAATGGAGATTATCCCTATCCTGCCAGCCTTGCCAGTACACTTATTGAAGGAGCACTACATCAGTATTTTTTGATTGACCATTTTTCTTCTTTAACAAGTTGTGATGCCAAAACTACTCCTACAGAATACTTTAAACACCTCGCCTTTAATACCCTAAATATTAAAAACAATGGCTAAAAATATCCTTAGTGCCTGGCAGCGTTTATTGGGACTATTAAAGCTTGATAAGAGAGATATTCTTCAAATATTTTACTATGCAATATTTGCAGGGATAGTCAATTTATCCCTTCCATTGGGGATACAAGCCATAATAAACCTTATACAAGGTGCCCAGGTTAGTACTTCCTGGATAGTATTGGTAATACTTGTAACCTTGGCTGTCGCTTTTGTTGGTGTGCTGCAATTAATGCAAATAAGGATTATTGAAAATGTTCAGCAAAAAATATTCACCAGATCTGCATTTGAGTTTGCTTACCGGTTTCCAAAAATTAAGATGAACCAACTACTTAATTTTTATCCTCCGGAGTTGGCTAATCGCTTTTTTGATACCCTAAATGTACAGAAAGGACTTTCTAAAATTTTAATTGATTTCCCGGCAGCTTTATTACAGATAATTCTGGGTCTGCTTTTACTCTCATTCTATCATCCTTTTTTCATTATTTATGGGATTCTGTTACTACTACTAATATATATAGTCTTCAAATTTACTGCACAACGAGGAATGGAGACCAGTTTGGATGAATCAAAAAACAAATATAAAGTTGCTCATTGGATACAAGAGGTAGCGCGCTCAATAGTTAGTTTTAAGCTGTCTGGCAAAACCAATTTAGCTATGAATAAGACTGACGTTTTAGTGTCTGACTATCTTAGTGCGAGGGAAAGTCACTTTAAAATATTAGTGATTCAGTATATTCAAATGATTGGTTTTAAAGTTCTGGTAACCCTCGGTTTACTGCTTATAGGTGGGATTCTTGTCCTTAATCAGGAGATGAATATTGGACAATTTGTTGCAGCCGAAATCATTATTTTATTGGTGATTAGCTCAGTAGAAAAATTGATTTTGGGATTGGAAACGCTCTACGATTTACTCACTTCACTGGAAAAATTAGGCCAGGTAGTGGACAAAGAATTAGAGCCACAGCACGGTGAAAAACCATTTGGGGATGATGAAAGTTTTCTGGTTGAACTGGAAGATATCAGTTACAATGTCCCCGGAAGAAACAAACATATTATTGACAGTGTTTCATTAAAAATAACGCCCCAATGTACAATCTTGATTCAGGGTGGTAGTGGATCTGGCAAGTCTTCTTTACTTCGGTTAGTGGCTGGTATAATTGAACCTGATCAAGGTGATATTTTTATTAACGATGTTTCTTTAAAATCAATTAATTTAAATTATTACCGCTCACATATAGGCCAGTCTTTGACAGAAGAGTCTCCTTTTGAAGGTAGTATTATGGAAAATATAACCTTTGGAGATAAAGACATCTCCGATAAGGATGTATACTGGGCACTGGAAAAGACGGGCTTGACAAAATTTGTAAAGGAACAATCTCATGGTCTAAAGACAATGCTGTATCCCGAAGGACGCCAGATACCTTATGTCATCTCCAAAAAAATTGTTTTGGCCCGAAGTATAGTTAGGAAACCCAGATTGTTGATTCTCAAGGACCCATTGGATCAGTTTAATGCGGAAG
>CAJQNH010000075.1 GCA_905479615.1 uncultured Eudoraea sp. | reverse complement strand
TTCATCTTCACAATGGGCAATAAACAAGAGTTCTTTATGGTCCTGTGCTATAAATTCTGTATAGGAAACCGGATTATTTATTTTAGGCAGGTGCGTCCGCAATGATTGTTTCATGGCCGACTGAACTACTTTTTGCAGCCTCTCCATTTTAAGAATTTTCCGTTCTGAATGATCGCACAGGATTGGAGTTATTTCATGAACGCCAATTTCCGTTGCTTTTTCAAGAAACCATTCGTAACGTTCAGCGCTTTTGGTAGGAGCAACGGCGAGGTGGAGCCGAAACATTTTAGGATGCCTCTTTTGCGTCGAAATTATTGCCGCTTTGCACATATTTATATCCGCAGCTAGTATTTTGGCAGTAAACAAATCACCTTTGCCATTAGTGATATAAAGTTCGTCTCCTTCTTTTTTGCGTAAAACTTTTACAATATGTTTACTTTCTTCTCTATCAAAAGAGAACAGGTTTGCGCTATTATCCAGCGAAGGGTTATAGAAAAGTTGCATGGTTTTAAAATAAAAATTAGTTATTTGATGTTTAATTTATTTTTGGCATGTTCTAATCCAGCTCTATCTAATGTTGAAGTTGTTCCTCATTAACAGAGCCTTCTTCCGAAACATAAACAAATTCTTTTAAAGGGTTGTTAGTGAAATCCATGGGGCGGACATGCGTTTTATTGAGTATGTAATCCATTTTACCGGCAGGAACGCGAACCATTAAGTCACTTTTGACTATTCCGACAGTCATTTTGCCCTTATACAAAAACGCTAAACCTCCAAACATTTTTTTCCTGGAAGTCTTCGTAAATAGGTGTCGGGAATAGTTTTACAGCCAGCCGAATTCGTTTTGCCAATTCTTCGTTATAGGCCATTGATAGTTTATTATTGATTAATAACATACCTCGCCTTTGCAGCAATACGCTCATCGCTAAAGACCCCGTCAATATACTTTAAATAACCAACAATACCAATCATTGCCGCATTATCAGTACAGTATTCAAATTTCGGAATATATGTACTCCACCCATATTTTACTTCACTTTCTTGCAGCGCCTTTCTTATTCCAGAATTCGCAGAAACGCCACCTCCTATTGCTATTTCTTTTATCCCGGTTTGCGCGGCAGCTTTCTTCAGTTTGTCCATCAAAATAAGAATAATTGTACTTTGAATCGAAGCACATATGTCATTCAAATTCTGTTCAACAAAATTTGGATTTTTACGGGTTTCTCTTTGAATAAAGTATAAAATGCTTGTTTTTAAACCACTAAAACTAAAGTTTAAGTCTTTTACTTTTGGTTTTGGAAAAGGAAAAGCTTTAGGATTTCCTTTTGCGGCGTACTTATCAACTAATGGTCCGCCGGGATAAGGTAAACCAAGAATTTTAGCACTCTTATCGAATGCCTCGCCAACTGCATCATCAAGGGTTTCTCCAAGGATTTCCATATCAAAATAATTGTTGACCAATACTATCTGAGTATGTCCGCCACTGATAGTTAAAGCCAAAAACGGAAAAGAGGGCACTTTTTTATCTTCTTCTTTTATAAAATGCGCTAAAATGTGCGCCTGCATATGATTAACCTCTATTAATGGCACTTTAAGACCCAATGAAAGTGATTTGGCAAACGAAGTCCCCACCAGTAAAGAACCTAATAGTCCAGGTCCGCGGGTAAATGCTATGGCTGATACTAGTTTTTTGTCGATATTTGCTTTGGCTAACGCTTGGTGTACTACCGGTACAATATTTTGCTGGTGTGCTCTTGATGCAAGTTCAGGAACAACACCTCCGTAAGCCTCATGAATTTTTTGCGTGGCTACCACGTTACTAAGCATCTTGTCATTGTGCATAACAGCAGCCGATGTATCATCACAAGATGATTCTATAGCCAGAATATATATATTTTGTTTATGGTGCATGCTTTGGAACAAAAATTGGTAGTACAAAGGTAAAACATAATAGCCCTATCAAAAAACTGAGAAAAATACTCGTTAGAACGCTTTTAGTCTTCCTGATGACTTGTGTTTTGGGCACTATAATTCTTTCTCTACCGGCCGTTCAGACCAGGCTTGCACGTTACGCTACTAAGACTTTGAACAATGAGTTTGGTACAAATATAAATATAGACAGACTTAGAATTTCCCTTATTTCATGGGACACCGCCTTGAAGAATGTTTATGTGGAAGATTACAAGCAGGATACTTTAATTTACATTCGGGAGCTATCTACTTCCATTTTAAGCGTACGAAATCTTATAAAAGGGAAATTACAATTTGGGGATATAGATATAGAAGGGCTGCTTTTTAATCTTAAAACGTATAAAGGAGAAAGCGACAATAATCTCGGTGTTTTTATTGACAAGTTAGATGACAAAAAACCCCGTGATCCAAACACACCACCTTTTTATTTTTCTTCATCCGATGTGCAAATAAAAAATAGTACGCTCCGGTTAACAGATATGAATAAGGAAAAAGTTGAGATATTAAATTTCAGGAACCTTAACATAGATGCCAGTGATTTTCAAATTTTAGGCCCCGAAGTTACTACCGTTATAGAAAACTTATCACTAAAAAGTTCTTTGGGAATCGATGTTAAAAAACTAGCTGCAAGTTTTAAGTATACAAAGCAACAAATGCGATTAGATTCCCTGCAAATCCAAACCTCCAAATCTAATATTGTTGGTAATTTGTTATTTACTTATAATAGAGAAGACCTCGCACAATTCATAGACAAGGTAAATATAAATGCAGATTTCATCGATTCCTCAGTTGCAACGGATGAGATCAATATGTTATATGACCAGTTCGGTTCGGAAAAATTGGTAAATTTTTCTGCGAATGTCAATGGGGTATTAAATGATTTGAATGTAGAACGTTTATTTCTGCAATCAGATAATACTGGGATTAGAGGGGATTTTAATTTTAAAAGTATATTCTCAAAAGATGGACCTTTTGAGCTTAGAGCACAAATAAAGAACATAACTACAAGCTATTATGAACTTAGGTCCTTAATGCCTAAAATATTGGGTAAATCTCTTCCTTTGATTTTTCGGAGGTTAGGGCAGTTTACGTTAAGGGGTGAAACATTCATAACAACAACATCAATAGAAACTCAGGCAAACCTGAACACGGCTATAGGAAGAAGTTACGTAGATCTTACCCTTTCAGAAATAGGTAATATAGACAATGCGAGTTATAAAGGATTTGTATCCTTAATTGATTTTGATTTGGGACGTTTTACAGAGAATAAAAATTTGGGTAAAACAACTATAGATGTTAATGTTGAAGGTAAAGGTTTTGCAAGCAAGAATTGGAATACTGTAGTTTTGGGACAGGTGTATAACATTAATTTCAATAGGTACGATTATAAAGACATTAAGATTTCCGGGATTCTAAGGGATCAGTTGTTTGATGGGTCCTTAATCAGTAATGATGAGAACCTAAAGTTTAGATTTGAAGGACTGGCAGATTTTAGCACAGATAAGAGTAGTTTCAATTTTAATGCTTTGGTAGATTATGCAGATCTGAAAATATTAAATTTTATAGATGACAGCATATCTGTATTTAAGGGTAATGTAACTATGGACATCACAGGAAGTTCCTTTCAAAGTATTGAGGGAGATATAGAGTTTACCCAAACAAATTATCAGAATATAAATGACACTTATTACTTTGAAGACTTCAAAATTGAATCCACATTTTCTGAAGACTCTACAAGGGTTATAGAAATAAATTCTCCTGATATAATTACAGGATATATGAGGGGTAAATTTAAAGTGAGGGAGCTTGGTAAACTAGTTCGAAATTCAATAGGGAGTATTTATACAAACTATAGACCATACGAAATTTCAGGAGGTCAGAAAATGGCCTTTAATTTTAAGATATATAATAAAATTGTTGAAGTTTTTTTTCCAGATATTGAGTTTGGTCCAAATACTTTTATCAGAGGTAATATTATCGCAGATCAGGGCGATTTTAAACTCAATTTCAAATCGCCATATATTATGGCTTATGGGAATGAATTAGACAGTATTGATTTTAGGATTGATAACAAAAACCCTCTTTTTAACACCTATCTGGCTGTTCAGGATGTTTCAACTCCTTATTATGATTTAAAGGACTTTAACCTGATTAATACCACCTTAAATGACACCCTGTTCTTTAGAACAGAATTTAAGGGAGGTAGTGAGTATGATGATGGTTATAATTTAAATTTTTACCACACTTTCAATCAGGACAATAAATCAGTGATTGGCTTAAAAAAATCTGAAGTAAGTTTTAAAGGGAATACATGGATTCTAAATCGTGAAAGCGATAGCAAGAACAAGGTAATTTTTAATAGTACCCTGGATAGTATTACTATTGAGGAAATTGTAATGAACAACGATAACAGGGAACAAATTAGACTAAGAGGGCAACTTGCAGATTCTACGTACAAGGATTTGGAACTTCAGTTTAAAATAGTCTCTTTAAATAAGATAACCCCTGAAATAGATAGTTTAAAGCTCAAAGGGGAGATTAATGGTACCTTAAATGTTCTTCAAAAGGACAATATTTACTTGCCTGTTTGTAATTTGGACATATCTGAATTTGGAATAAACGATATAGACCTCGGGAACCTTACCATTGGTGTTGTCGGTAATCGTGACCTTTCCGAATTTTCCGTAAATTCTCAAATTAAGGAAAACGGGCTTGAAAAATTTGGAGTATTTGGCAAGGTTACCAGAGATCAGGAAATACCTCAGGCAGACTTGGTGGCTAACTTCAGTAATTTTGATATGGAACCTTTTAGTCCTATGGGCAAGGATATTATTTCCAATATTCGAGGAATGCTCAATGGCACTGCTCAAATAAAAGGGGATATAAGGAATCCAGATATTGACGGACTTTTAACCATGAATAATGCAGGACTTTCTGTGCCTTATCTTAACGTAGACTATGATTTTGGGGCTAACTCTGTAGTTAAATTAAATGACCAGACTTTTAATTTTCAGAATGTGAAACTTATAGATGTAGCTTTGAATACCCAGGCCGTTCTGGACGGTACAATTAAGCACAATTTCTTTAAGAAGTGGAATTTTGATTTAGATATAAATACCAGTGGGGATAGATTTTTAATACTAAATACGGAATTTGAAGAAGAAATACTCTACTATGGAACCGGTTTTGTTAATGGTACGGGACGAATATTTGGTCCTGCAAATGCCATGAATATTAATTTTGAAGGTTCAACAGCCAGGGGGACATCTTTAAAGATACCAATAAGTGATGTGACCTCCGTAGGGGATTATTCCTTTATCACATTTATTGATAAAAATGAAGTTGAGACTATTGATTTCCAACGCCAGCTCAAAGAATACGACGGATTAGAATTAAGGTTTGATTTGGATGTAACTCCAGATGCAGAGGTTGAGATTGTGATTGACCCCAAAACCGGAAGTTCTTTAAAAGGAACCGGTGCAGGTTTGGTTTATATAGAAATTAATACCAATGGTAAGTTTAATATGTACGGTGATTTTGTAGTGGTCACCGGGGAGTATAATTACAAATTTGGGGGAATTATTGACAGGGCTTTTAGTGTTAAACCGGGAGGAAGCATTGTATGGGACGGGGCGCCGCTTGATGCAACGTTAAACATGGAAGCCGTTTATTCATTAAACGCAAATCCGGCACCATTGCTTGATAATGCGGGATATAGCAGGCGAATACCTACTGATGTGATAATTAGGCTCACAGATCAGTTGGAGCGGCCCACTATAGATTTAGGTATTGAATTTCCAGGTACTAGTTCTACCGTAAAATCTGAATTGGAATACAGACTCCAGGATCCGACCATAGAAGAACGAAATGCATTTTTCCTTTTAGCCCAGGGAACCTTCGTTAGCGAAGGATCTGGAATAAACCAGCAAGCAGTTACTGGCAACTTAATTCAAACGGCCTCCGGCTTATTAAACCAGGTTCTTGATGATGGTGATAATAAGTTTGATTTTGGGGTTACCTACGAACAAGGTTATCTGGATCCTAATGATATTAATACTGAAGACAGAATAGGTGTCACAGTATCTACTCAGATAAGTGATAAAGTTTTATTTAATGGCAGGTTCGGGGTTCCTGTGGGAGGGGTAAGTGAAACTGTTGTTGCTGGTGACGCGGAAATACAGATTTTATTAAATGAAGAAGGAACATTGCGAGCCAAGATTTTTAATCGTGAAAACGAGATACAAGGTTTTTTGTTAGAACAACAAGGTTATACGCAAGGGGTTGGGATTTCTTACGAGGTTGATTTCAATAGTTTTAAGGAACTAATGCGAAAGATATTTAAGAATAAGAATGTTGAAATTGAGGAGACCGAGCCCCAGGTGTCAGCAACTCCTAATGCTGTAATGGGGAAGGACAGTTTGATAAAATTTTATCCTAAGACAAATGTTCCAAAATTATGATTAATCCTTTTTAGTGAAATTTATAAAATATACTCAAAAAAGCACCCCGGTTTGCCGGGGTGCTTTTTAACAGCTGTGTATTAAATGTTATAATTAAGTTTAAATAAATAAATATAAAATATTAAAAATCAAGCAATTGTAATTTTTTTATCTAAATAAACATTTTGGATAGCATTTAAAAGTTTTACTCCGTCTGCCATTGGTTTTTGAAAAGCTTTTCGTCCGGATATTAACCCCATGCCGCCAGCACGTTTATTAATCACAGCAGTTTTAACGGCCTGAGCCAAATCATTATCGCCGGAAGATCCACCGGAATTTATTAATCCAGCCCGGCCCATAAGACAATTCATTACCTGATATCGGGTAAGATCAATTGGATGA
>CAJQNH010000074.1 GCA_905479615.1 uncultured Eudoraea sp. | reverse complement strand
TCCAAAACCAAACTCGGCATTGTCTTCAAATAAGGAATTTGCCCAGGCAGGACCTCTTCCCTCCTTGTTGGTTTTGTAAGGAGTTGTTGGAAGATTCCCTCCATATATTGAGGAACAACCTGTTGCATTGGCAATGAGAATGCTATCGCCATACAACTGCGTAAGCATTTTTATATAAGGGGTTTCCCCACAACCGGAGCAAGCTCCTGAAAATTCAAATAACGGCTCTAAAAACTGAGAACCTTTAACGTTCGTGATTTGCAAGGCAGCTCTGTCATAGTCTGGCATATTTATAAAATAATCCCAGTTTACATTTTCCACTTCATCAAAATCGAGTTTCTTCCTCATATTGATGGCTTTAAAATCCTCAATTTCCTTACTTTCAGCAGGACAAACGGCCACACAAAGGTCACATCCTGTACAATCCTCAGGAGATACCTGTAATACATAAGATTCTGTTTCTGCGGTAAATGGTCTTCCCTTGGCAGGAACTGATTTCAAACTACCAGGAGCATCTGCCATAACCCCATTAGGAACGACTTTAGCTCTAATTGCAGCATGTGGACATATGGCAACACACTTATTACACTGTGTACAAAGTACTTCATCATCCCATATAGGAATATAATTAGCTATCCCGCTCTTTTCATATTGGGTAGTGCCGGTTGGGAAGGTACCATCTACCGGAAATGCACTGACTGGCAATTCATCTCCATGCCCTCCTAATATTTTTTCAAGCACATTCTTAACAAAACCATCCGGAGCATTTGTCATTGCGGAAAGTAAACCTTTCTCACTACTCACTTCTTTTGGATATTCAACCTGATATAAATTCTCCAGTGATTTATCTACAGCATTAAAGTTCATCTGAACTACAGCATCACCTTTGTGAGTATATGATTTAACAATGGCGTCCTTTATTTTCTGAATGGCCTCATCCTTTGGCAGGATACCGGATATTGCAAAGAAACAAGTTTGCAATACCGTATTTGTTCTTTTCCCCAGATCGGCTTCATGGGCCACCTTTGTAGCATCCACTACATAAAATTTCGCCTCTTTTTCAATAATTCCCTCTTGCATCTTTTTGGGAAGTTCGTCCCAAATATCCTCTTTGGAAAAAGGAGAATTTAACAGGAATGTACCTCCGTGTTTTAAATCGGCAATCATGTCATATCTTTCAATAAAATTAAATTGATGACTCGCTATAAAATCGGCTTTGTCTATTAGATACGAAGAGTAAATTGGTTCCGGTCCAAAGCGCAAATGCGAAATAGTCTGTGCACCGGCTTTTTTGGAATCATAGACAAAATAGCCCTGAACATAATTGTCCGTGGTATCACCAATTATCTTAATGGAGTTTTTGTTCGCTCCAACAGTACCATCAGATCCAAGTCCATAGAACATACAATTGATAGTTGTACTTCTCACTTTAAAATTATCATCGAATTCCAGACTGGTATGAGATACATCGTCATTTATGCCAACAGTAAAATGATTTTTGGGTTTATCCTTCATTAGCTCATCAAATACACCTTTCACCATTTGTGGTGTAAATTCTTTAGACGACAAACCATATCTACCT
Source organism: uncultured Eudoraea sp. (assembly GCA_905479615.1). GTDB lineage: Bacteria > Bacteroidota > Bacteroidia > Flavobacteriales > Flavobacteriaceae > Eudoraea. The sequence goes on along the minus strand of CAJQNH010000074.1, from coordinate 8,594 downwards.
CCTATTACTGATATATTTCTATCGCTCTCTACCAGGGCAGTAATCACATCCTGGTACAATGGTTCGCCGATGCTTCCCGGTTCTTTAGTTCTGTCCAGAACTGCAATTTTCTTTACAGATACAGGTAAGCTTTCTATAAAATGAGATACAGAAAATGGCCTGTATAATCGAACAAACACTACACCAACCTTCTCATCTTTATTTGCCATTGCCTCAACGGCTTCTCTTACAGCCCCCTGGCCAGATCCCATAATTACTACAACGCGCTCGGCCTCTGGATGACCTAAATAATAAAATATACTGTACTTTCTGCCTGTATGCTTGTAAAATTCATCCATGACTTCCTGAACAATTCCAGGTACTTTTTCATAGAAAGGATTAGATGCCTCCCTGGCCTGAAAGAAAACATCGGGATTTTGAGATGTTCCTCTGATTACAGGATGATCTGGATCCAATGATCTTTTTTTATGTTCCATGATCTTATCCTCAGGCATCATTGCTTCAATGATATCATCCGGAATTGCATCAATCTTGGATATTTCGTGCGAGGTCCTGAAACCATCAAAGATATTTAAAAACGGAACTCGTGAACGTAAAGCAGCCACTTGAGAAATCAGAGCAAAGTCCATGGATTCCTGAACAGACCCTCCAAACAGCATAGAAAAACCAGTTTGTCTTGTTGCCATTACATCAGAATGATCACCAAAAATAGACAGGGCATGCGTTGCAACTGTTCTTGCTGCTACATGAATTACAGAAGGCAACAATTCGCCTGCAATTTTATACATATTGGGTATCATCAGAAGCAACCCCTGAGATGCAGTAAACGTAGTAGTTAATGCCCCTGCCTGCAAAGAACCGTGTACCGCACCGGCAGCTCCCCCTTCACTTTGCATTTCAACTATGCGGGGGATATTATCCCAAATATTTTTTTGCCCTTTAGAACTAAATACATCTACATGTTCCCCCATAGGCGAAGCCGGGGTTATAGGATAGATTGCACATACTTCATTCGTTTTGTGAGCAACTCGTGCAACGGCTTCATTAGCATCACAAATTAACTTTGGAAATTTTTTCATCATCGTGATTTTATTAATGCAGAAACAAGCAGTTTAAAAAAAGTGCCATATAACATATTTTTATTCCTATAACTGCAAGTGGTATTAGTTTGTAATTTGGGATAAAATTAGGGCTATTGCTAAAGGCATTCTATGACAAATGTCAGGTATTCCTTTACAAAATAAAGCAGATAAAAGCTTGCGAATACAGAGAAGAAAAGGAAGGGCGCTAATCCAGATGATTTGATTAACCCTTCAAATAAAAAGCGCCCGATTGAAATTCAATCGGGCGCTTTTTTTACATTTATGTCAGAACCCAAGGTTTATTCACCATGCATCCATACTTTTTTCCCTAGTAGTTCTTCTTCAGTTTCAACGTGGTCCTCATCAGGAACACAACAATCCACCGGACAAACAGAAGCACACTGAGGTTCGTCATGAAAACCTTTACACTCTGTACATTTATCGGTAACAATGAAATAAAACTCGTCCGAAACAGGTTCATTTTCAGCATCAGCATCAACTTCTTGCCCTCCTGGAGTTGTTACCATCCCACTTAAAGCGGTTTCATCTGAATAGGACCACTCCTGATCTGGTTCATATATTGCATTATTCGGGCATTCTGAAACGCAAGCATCACAGTTAATGCATTCATCTGTTATGATAATAGCCATAATTATATGTTTTTGTAATAATTGTCCGTAAATTTAATGTACCACAAATATCCATCTAATGATAAAAGTCATATTTCTTTATAAATGTCCAATTTATATTTGGCACCAATATTTTTGATCAGACTACATTTTAGTTAAAAATAAGCAAAAAAATAAACATGTTTAAATGATTACTACAAAAACAAAACAAAAACAGGAAGTGCTGGAAGCCGTAGTAGTAAGATTTGTAGGTGATTCCGGTGATGGTATGCAATTAACCGGAACTCAATTTTCTGACACATCTGCCATGTTCGGTAATGATATTGCCACTTTCCCTAATTACCCGGCAGAAATTAGAGCCCCTCAAGGGAGCCTCTATGGCGTATCGGGTTTTCAGGTCCATATTGGCAGTGTTGAAATAAGTGCCCCCGGCGAAAATGTAGACCTTTTGGTTGCCATGAATCCTGCCGGGCTCAAAACTAATTTACACGCCGTAAAGCCAGGGCATTCGGTAATTGTCGATATAGATGCCTTTTCCAAAAAGAATTTAGAAAAAGCGCAGTATGAATCCAATCCCCTCGAAGACGGAAGTTTGGAAAACTATCATGTGATAGAAGTTGCAATGACTTCACTCACAAAAGAAGCGCTAAAAGAGGTTGAGGGACTAGACAATAAAAGTATCACCAGGAGTAAAAATATGTTTGCACTGGGAATGGTCTATTGGATGTACAACAGGTCTACAGATCATACTATAGAATTTTTCAATAAAAAATTTAAGTCCAAACCAGCATTAATAGAAGCCAATACAAAAGTGTTAAATGCAGGTTTCTATTTTGCGGAAACCCTTGAATTAATTCCCAATTCGTATACAGTTGCTCCGGCTAAAATGGCAGCAGGAACTTACAGAATTGTAATGGGAAATACGGCCACCGCCTGGGGATTTTTAGCTGCTGCTGAAAAATCGGGGCTGGAGTTATTTTTGGGCTCATACCCCATTACGCCTGCTTCTGATATTCTTCATGAACTCGTAAAACACAAACACTTTGGAGTTAAAGCCTTACAAGCAGAAGATGAAATTGCAGGCATCACTTCTGCCATAGGTGCCGCTTTTGCAGGCGATTTGGCCATTACTACTACTTCAGGTCCGGGATTGGCTTTAAAAGGAGAAGCTCTTGGTCTTGCAATGATACTGGAATTGCCATTAGTTGTGGTTGATGTTCAAAGGGGAGGCCCATCTACTGGACTGCCTACTAAAACCGAACAGTCAGATTTACTCCAGGCTTTGTATGGTAGAAATGGTGAAAGTCCGGTCATTATCATAGCAGCCAGTACACCGGCTAATTGTTTTAACTATGCCTTTGAAGCAGCAAAACTGGCAATTGAACATATGACCCCGGTAATCCTATTGACAGATGGCTACATTGCTAATGGCTCTGCGCCCTGGAAAATACAATCTGTATCTGAAATGCCGGAAATAAAAACCAGACTCATTAAAGAAGCTAAAGAAAAATGGAATCCTTATGACAGAGATGAAAAAACTCTGGCCCGCGACTGGGCAATTCCCGGAACATTTGGGTTGGAACACAGAGTAGGTGGCCTGGAAAAAGACAAAGAGACCGGTCAGGTATCTTATATTCCTGAAAATCATGAATATATGACCAGTGTCAGAGCTGAAAAGGTAAAAAGAGTTGAAAATTATATTCCAAAACTGAAAACAGAATTTACAGATGAAGGTGATTTACTGGTAATTGGATGGGGGGGCACTTATGGCACCTTATATTCTTCGGTAAAAGAGCTAAGGCAGGAAGGTTATTCCTCTGTTGGCCTTGCACATTTTAACTATATAAATCCCTTACCTAAAAATACAGAGGAGGTCTTAAAAAGATTTAAACATATAGTAGTGTGCGAATTAAATACAGGCCAGTTTGCCTCGGTTTTAAGAATGAATTTTCATGGTATTGAATTTTTACAATATAATAAGGTTCAAGGATTACCTTTTGGTAACAGTGAACTTATAGAGGAATTTAAAAAAATAATGAAATAGAAATGGAGACAACAGCAACGCCGAAATATACGTTTAAAGATTTTGCCAGTGATCAGGAAGTAAGATGGTGTCCAGGTTGTGACGATTATGTCATTCTCCGCTCCATGCAAAAAGCTCTACCCGAAATGGGCCTTAAAAAAGAAGATGTGGTATTCATTTCCGGTATAGGATGTTCTTCCCGTTTTCCATATTACATGAACACTTATGGGATGCATAGCATTCACGGAAGAGCACCTGCAATAGCTTCAGGGGTTAAACTTGCCAACCCTGGTCTCAGTGTTTGGATAATAACTGGTGATGGGGATTCCATGGCCATAGGCGGTAACCATTTTATTCATGTGCTAAGGAGAAATCTGGATTTGAATATTATATTGTTTAATAATGAAATTTACGGATTAACCAAGGGGCAATTCTCCCCAACTTCACTGGTAGGGCAAAAGACAAAATCATCGCCTTATGGTAATACTCAACCTCCATTTTTACCAGGGGAATTGGCTATTGGTGCGCAAGCTCGATTTTTTGCCAGAATTGGCGGAAATACACCAAAAGAAATGACAGACATGTTTATTAAAGCCGAAAAATTTAAAGGTACTTCTTTAATCGAGGTCCTTCAAAATTGCCCAATTTTTAATGACGGTTGTTTTTCAAAATATACAGATAAAGCGGTGAGAGAAGACAAACAATTATTTGTAGAACATGGAAAACCAATGATATTTGGTAAAGAACGAAACCAAGGAATGGTCCTAAACGGTTTAAAATTAGAAGTGGTAACCCTGGGAGAAAATGGAATTACCGAAGCGGATCTGCTTGTTCACGATGCTGAAGAACAAGATCCAACCTTGCATCAAATGTTGGTAAGGTCTGAATATCCGTTGGTAACCGGTATCATTAGAAGTTTTCCAGATGTTACTTTCGAAGAACGGGTTGATGAATTGACGGCAGCCGTTAAAGCTGGTTCGAGTTTTACAAAGACTGATGATTTATTCTTCTCAGGAGAAACTTATGAAGTGAAATAACATAAATTAGTATATGGGTTCTGAAGCCATTATTGTATTTTTTCTTGCAGGAATTGTCCTGGTCGCTGGGGCGAACTTTTTATCAAATTTAATTTCACACAAGTCTGATAACCCTCAGAAACGAGAACCTTACGAGAGTGGTATGACCACTATCGGCCCAACATGGGTTCAGTTTAAAGTAGGTTATTATTTATTTGCTATTCTATTTTTGATTTTTGATGTTGAAGTTGCATTTTTGGTTCCCTGGGCCGTAGTATTTAAAGATATTGGAGCAATTGCATTTTTTGAAATATTAATCTTTCTTGTCATTTTAGGGTTGGGCTTATTATATGCATGGAAAAAAGGAGCATTAAGATGGGAATAGATAACACAAAAGACTCATTAAGTCAACCGGGCAAAGTTCCTGAAGACTTTCCAGGAAAAGTAATCCCGGCAGGCAACGGTGCCAATGTAATTGTGACTTCATTAGATAAAATTATTAACTGGGGCAGATCCAATTCTTTATGGTCTTTATACTTTGGAACAAGTTGTTGTGCTATTGAAATGATGCAGACCGGCGCATCGCGCCATGATTACTCCAGGTTTGGATTTGAAGTTGCCAGACCTTCACCCAGACAAGCCGATTTGATAATAATAGCAGGGACAATAGTTAACAAAATGGCCCCTGTATTAAGACGCTTATACGATCAGATGGCGGAACCAAGATATGTTATTGCCATGGGAGCCTGTGCCATTTCTGGAGGTCCCTTTTTCTACAACACGTATTCAGTAGTTAAAGGCGCAGACCATGTTATCCCAGTTGATGTATATGTACCTGGTTGTCCTCCCAGACCTGAAGCATTGTTAGAAGGCATGCTGATGCTACAGGATAAAATAAGGACAGAAAATATGAAACATAAAATAAATCCAATTGACGGGTTTGACGAAGGCTTATAAAAAATAGATGAAGAACGAAGAATTACAGGAATTAATAGGAAGTTGGAGTCCCAATCTGACATTTGCTGTAGAAGGGTCACAATACCTCAATGTCTCGGTTCCAATAGATGAATTGCATGACATCATGTTTAAATTGAAACATAATGATCAAACAAATCTTGATTACTTGTTTTGCTTAAGTGGTGTTGATTGGGGTGAAGAACTGGGCGTTGTTTACCATTTGGAATCTACAAACTTCAGGCACAGCCTTGTAGTAAAAACGCAAACAGCGGAAAGAGAAAATCCTGTTATAGATTCAGTTTATGATATTTGGGCAACAGCCGAGTTTCACGAACGTGAAGTATTTGATTTTTTTGGTATAAAATTTAACGGTCATCCTAATCTTAAACGCCTTTTCTTAACGGATGATTGGGATGGTTTCCCATTGCGAAAGGACTATGAAGACAACATTAATATGATTATCAAATAATCAGTTATGGAGACAACCACCCTTACCAGCAACTTTAAATCTGAAGAATATTTCATAAACATGGGGCCACAACACCCCGCAACACATGGTGTTCTCAGGCTTTTGCTTACAATAGATGGTGAGATTATAAAAAAAGTTGAACCAGACCTGGGTTATATTCATCGTTCCATTGAAAAAATGTGTGAACGCGATAGTTATCAGCAAATAGTTCACTTAACGGATAGAATGGATTATTTGTCTGCCAACATAAATAATGAAGCCGTTTGTCTTACCGTAGAAAATGCTTTGCAACTTGAAATTCCGGATCGTGTAAAAGTAATTAGAACTATAATTGGTGAACTTACAAGAATATCCTCGCATTGTTTATGGTGGGGAGTTATGGGTATGGATGTTGGGGCTTTAACAACCTATTTTTACGGCTTTAGAGACCGCGAACTCCTTAATGATATATTTGAGGAAACATGTGGTGCTCGCCTAACCATGAATTATAATGTCCCTGGTGGACTAATGTTTGATATTCATCCCAATTTTGTAAAAAGAGTTAAAGAATTTATTACACATTTCAAGACCAAGCTTCCGGAATACGACCGGCTGCTTACAGATAATATCATTTTTCAAAAAAGAGCGATTGGTGTGGGTGTCCTAAGCAAGGAAGACGCTATATCTTATGGGGCCTCCGGGCCTGTAGGCAGAGCTTCCGGGTATTCCTGTGATGTAAGAAAACACCATCCTTACAGTGCTTTGGATAAAGTAACATTTAATGAGGCATTGAGGACAGAGGGAGATACCTATGCACGCTATCTGGTAAGGATCCAGGAAATGTGGGAATCAATGTCTATTGTGGAGCAATTAATTGACAATATCCCGGAAGGAGAGCACAGAGTGGCAACAAATGCAGTAATAAAATTACCAAAGGGAGAATATTACCAAAAGGTAGAAACGGCAAGAGGCGAATTAGGGGTATATGTAATAAGTACCGGAACTAAAAGCCCGTATCGCTTAAAATTCAGGTCCCCCGGATTTTCAAATCTTTCATTACTCAACCATATTGCAGTTGGTGGTAAAATAGGCGACCTGGTGGCTACGATGGCAACGCTCGATCTTGTTATACCAGATATAGATAGATAAAATAATAATATGAATAGTGCTTTAAGTATCACAAAAAATATTCACGATTGGCTCTTTAGCATTATGCCCGAAACGGCAGCCAGTATTGCTGAGATGGTATTGATCGCGCTGGTTTATCTGGGAATTTTTGCAATTGCCGGTTTGTTCCTGGTTTTGCTGGAAAGAAGGGTTGCTGCCTGGTTTCAATTAAGAATAGGGCCTAATAGAGTGGGGTTCCAGGGTTTGTTACAAACAATGGCCGATGCCATAAAGCTTCTTTCCAAGGAGTTAACGGGTACTAGCAAGGCAGATAAATTCCTCTATAATTTGGCTCCCTATTTTGTAATAATTTCTTCATTAATGGCATTGAGTGTCTTTCCTTTTACCAAGGAGTTTCAGGCATTCGATATTAATATTGGACTCTTTTTTTTAATTGCTGTTTCATCGATAGGAGTTATTGGTATTTTATTAGGTGGATGGAGTTCCAACAACAAATTTGCGATGATCGGTGCTATGCGTAGTGGAGTACAAACCATTAGCTATGAACTCTCAATTGGGCTGTCACTCTTAACTATGGTTTTAATAACAGGAAGCCTTCAACTTTCAGAGATTGTAGAAGTTCAAAAGTCGGGTTGGTTAATTGTCCAGGGTCATATCCCTGCAATTATAGCCTTTATGATATATATGATTGCTGGTACTGCTGAAACAAACAGGGCTCCTTTTGATATGGTTGAAGCCGAATCAGAATTGGGGGCTGGGTTTCATACAGAATACTCAGGAATGAAGTTTGCCTATTTCTTTTTAGCCGAATTCATTAATATGTTTATTATCGCTGCCATTGCCACCACAGTGTTTTTCGGTGCCTGGTTGTCTCCTTTTGGAATAACAGAATCTATTCCTATGCTTGGAGTATTTTGGTTTTTATTAAAAGCCCTTATCCTGGTTTTTTTAATGATGTGGTTTCGGTGGACGTTCCCAAGGTTAAGAATAGATCAACTACTTACGTTGGAATGGAAGTATTTATTGCCCCTAAACCTGGCCAATATTGTAATAATGGCCTTGTTGGTTTGGCTCAATTTAACTATAAGTTTTTAAGATTATGAGTTACTTTTCAGATATCTATAGAGGCATAAAAACCTTGCTCACCGGCATGAGTGTTACCGGAAAGTATTTTGTGACATCCAGGAAGGGTGCCATTACTCAACAATATCCTGATAATAGAGAAACTCTTAAGATGTTTGATCGTTTTCGCGGTGAGGTCATTATGCCACATAATGAAAATAATGAGCATCGATGTACAGGCTGTCAAAA
>CAJQNH010000073.1 GCA_905479615.1 uncultured Eudoraea sp. | reverse complement strand
AGTAAGCCTTTATATCTTCTTCATTTGCTGCTGCATCATTTTTATCTGATCAGTAAGCATGTTGTTCTTGTCAAGTTTTTTGGCTTCCTGAAGGAGTGTTGTGGCTTCTCTTTTTCGCCTTTTTTGCATGGCTATACCAGCCAGACTAAGTTTAGCCATGGCAACATCATAGTCCATGTTTAAACCCAATTTTAGTGCTTTCCTAAAATATTTTTCTGCCTGGGTAAGATTCTTTTGGGAAAAGATAATACCAAACAAGTAATTGTAATAACCTTGCTGTTTTGGCGTGAGAGAAGATTCAGGATTCTTTATTTTCTGCAACCATTTTTCTGTTCCTTCCATATCCTGTTTACGCATCCTAAGGAAAGCCAGAAGAATAAATTCATTCCTGAAATAAAGAAATACAAAAATTGAAGAAAGTAAAATCAAAAAAATACCGTTTCCAATATTGCCTTCTATGAATTGGTAAACAGCATAAGCAATGATAAGACCAGCTATAACCAGTTTAATATTCTTGTTGAACATATTTAGTTTTCTATTAATTCGTAAATAATTGTCGATTTTATAGTTGTTGGGATTTCCTGATCACCCATTTGAGTCAAAGTTGTAAATCCTTCAGCTAGTCCATGGACCGTCATTTTTTTAACAAAACCAGTCGTTATATCGGTTATTACGGATGAGTTCTGTGTACCATTCAGTTTCATTGTTGAAGAAGGCTCAACAACATCCATTACCACAAGAGCTTTTCCCTCAATATTGGCACTAGCTTCAGTAATCTCATTTAGGGTCCATGTGTTTTGAGCCTGAAGTTTACCTGTATATTCATTTTTCCAGCTATCACCTACCTCAATTGAAGTGTCAGGGTATAAGAATGTAAGTTGTTTGTAACTATTAGAAAGCGCTTCCGAGCCAAATTCTTTTTCCAGAGATTTTTTCATCATGTTTAGTGAAAATTCATCTTCCAAACCAGATGCTTTAGCCATTATTGATACCAGGCTATCACCTCCGCTAACTTCTAAAATATCACCTGTTCGGGCTAAAATAATCTGAATAGGAACATCTAACAGACTATTAAAGATTTTAGATTGCGCATCATCTTCTTCAAAATCTTTAGCTTTTACGTTCATTAATTCTCCCTGAATACTTGATGTCATTTTTAAGTTCAGGTCTTTAAACATGACGTTTATAGCATAAGTATTATTAGTATCACCCTTAACTCTAAATTCTAATATTCCCTGCAGCATATTGGTGATTTCATGGGTAGCTCCGTCTATTTCCTGAGTTATTATTTGATTTGCGTCCTGCTTAATCGTAAAAACATCATCCAGGGACAGGTTATACTGTATCCTGGATTGCCCGAGTAATGTTGTATTAATGAGGAGATATACTAGTAAATATGATATTTTTTTCAACTTTTAATGCAAGAATTTCTAAGTTCCCGTAAAAGTACTAAAACTATCCGAAATATTTTTTTAATTCCATTTGCCAAAGCAAAAACTCTTCGTATATTTGCGCGCAGATTTTGGGAAGCCAAAGTAAAAAAAGAAGCAATGAAAAGAACATTTCAGCCATCCAAGCGCAAGAGAAGAAATAAACATGGATTTAGGGAGCGCATGGCTTCAGTAAGCGGACGTAAAGTTCTTTCGAGAAGAAGAGCTAAAGGAAGAAAAAAACTTAGTGTATCTTCAGAGCCGAGACATAAAAAATAATGATTGAATTCTTTAAAATAATTAGGTGTTACTTTTTAAAAGTAGCACCTTTTTTTTGTCCAATAACTAATAAGAAAGCTAAACAATAAGGAAATGCCAAAACGTAAAGATTTAAAATCAATACTAATAATAGGGTCAGGACCAATAATAATAGGACAGGCATGTGAATTTGATTATTCCGGTTCACAAGCGCTGCGATCCTTAAGAGAAGATGGTATTGAGACCGTCCTGATAAATAGTAATCCCGCTACTATTATGACTGATCCTTCTATGGCAGATCATATTTATCTTCTTCCTCTTAACACCAAGTCTATTGTTCATATATTAAAACAGCATCCAAATATTGATGCGGTATTACCCACAATGGGTGGGCAAACTGCCTTAAATTTATGTATTGAAGCTGGAGATAAAGGTATTTGGGATGACTTTGGAATTGAAATTATTGGTGTTGATATAGATGCCATAAATATCACGGAAGATCGTGAGAAATTCCGTGAGCTAATGCTTAAAATAGGTATTGGAATGGCACCCCAATCTACTGCGACATCTTTTCTTGAAGGAAAGGAGATTGCACAGGAATTTGGATTTCCCCTGGTAATTAGAGCATCATACACACTTGGCGGTGCGGGGGCTTCAATCGTATATAAAGCAGAGGATTTTGATGATCTTTTAAGTATAGGGCTTGAAGTATCACCCATACATGAGGTGATGATAGACAAGGCCCTCATGGGATGGAAAGAGTATGAACTTGAATTACTCCGCGATAAAAATGATAATGTAGTCATTATTTGTACTATTGAAAATATGGATCCAATGGGTATCCATACAGGAGACTCTATAACAGTGGCACCAGCCATGACCTTATCTGACAGCACTTTTCAAAGAATGCGGGATATGGCAATACATATGATGAGAAGTATTGGAGATTTTGCCGGAGGATGTAATGTTCAGTTTGCGGTCAGCCCTGATGAAAAGGAAGATATTATTGCCATAGAAATCAACCCAAGGGTATCCAGATCATCTGCCCTGGCTTCTAAGGCTACAGGATATCCTATTGCCAAGATTGCAGCGAAATTAGCTATTGGCTACTCTTTGGACGAATTGGAAAATCAGATAACCAAGTCTACCTCGGCCTTATTTGAGCCAACACTTGATTATGTGATTGTTAAAATACCTCGATGGAATTTTGATAAGTTCGAAGGGTCAGACAGAACCCTGGGTCTTCAGATGAAATCGGTTGGAGAAGTCATGGGAATAGGACGTTCTTTTCAGGAAGCCCTGCACAAAGCTACTCAGTCTCTTGAAATTAAGCGAAATGGCTTGGGAGCGGATGGGAAAGGATATAAAAATTATGACCAGATTATAAGTAAACTTACAGTTCCCAGCTGGGACAGAGTTTTTGTAATTTATGATGCCATACAACTTGGGATTCCTCTTAGCAGAATACATGAAATCACAAAAATAGATATGTGGTTTTTAAAACAATATGAAGAATTACATCTGCTGGAAAAGGAAATTTCCAAATATACAATTGAAAGCCTGCCCAGGGAATTGCTTCTAGAAGGTAAGCAGAAAGGTTTTGCAGATAGACAAATAGCTCATATGCTCGACTGCTATGAGAGTGAAGTGCATGCGAAAAGAATAGCACTAAAGATTAACCGGGTTTACAAATTGGTGGATACTTGTGCTGCAGAATTTAAGGCTATGACACCCTATTATTACTCTACTTTTGAAGAGGAAATTCAAACCCCCGAGGGAGAACGGTTTGTGGCCAATGATAGTGTTGTTACCGATCGAAAGAAGATTGTTGTACTTGGTTCAGGACCCAACAGAATAGGGCAGGGGATTGAATTTGATTATTGCTGTGTGCATGGCGTACTGGCAGCTGCGGAATGTGGTTATGAAACAATAATGATTAATTGCAACCCGGAAACTGTATCCACAGATTTTGACACGGCAGATAAATTATATTTTGAACCGGTGTTCTGGGAACATATTTATGACATTATCCTTCATGAAAAACCTGAAGGGGTGATTGTTCAGTTTGGCGGGCAGACACCATTAAACATTGTTAAGCGCCTGGAAGAATCCGGTGTACCGGTTATCGGGACTTCACCGGATGCTATTGATCGGGCAGAAGACAGGGAGCGCTTTCAACAGTTGATTGATAAGCTCCAGTTGAAGCAGCCACCTAACTGCACGGTCAGAAGTGTGGAAGAAAGTATAGAGCAGGCGCAAAAGTTATCTTATCCCCTGGTCGTACGCCCATCCTATGTATTAGGTGGCCGCGCCAT
>CAJQNH010000072.1 GCA_905479615.1 uncultured Eudoraea sp. | reverse complement strand
TATTTTAGGTTTCACCGGGACCAACGTTGGTTTCTATGGACCCCAGGGGCGAAGGCTTCGCTTATTATTAGAGGATAATGACCTTAATTCTAAATTAAGTTCTTTTGAGTATAATGGAATGAGAATTACTAATCTGGAAATGGAAACATCTGCAATTTTTGGGCTTGCAAAATTAATGGGGCACAGAGCAGCATCAATGAATTGCGTGCTGGCAAACAGAATTACAGGCCAATTTTCCAAAGATCCGGTTAAAACTATTGATTCCCTTATTAAATATACCCTTGATAAACTTACGGTCTATTGAAAACTGTAAAAATTGTAGGCGTTCCGGAACACTTTAATTTTCCCTGGCTAATGGCTATAGAAGAAGGTGCTTTTAAAACAAGAGGAATAGATGTGGTATGGACAGATATTCCGGAAGGCACAGGGAAAATGAGTGAAATGTTAGAGAATGGGCAAGCAGAATTAGCCATTATTCTTACAGAAGGAATTGTGAAAAGCGTTATTGAAGGTAATCCCGTAAAAATAGTACAAGAGTATATTGCAACGCCACTTCAGTGGGGAATACATGTTGCGGCTAGTAGCAAATACCATACAATATCAGATTTGGAAAGAACTACTGCAGCCATCTCCAGAATAGGAAGTGGCAGCCATTTAATGTCTTTTGTAAATGCCCGGAATCAGGGTTGGGAAACATCTTCTTTGAATTTTGAGATAATTCACACTCTGGATGGGGCAATAGAAGCACTAAAATCGGGAACAGCAGATTATTTTATGTGGGAACACTTTACAACAAAACCCATTGTTGATGCAGGGATCTTTAGAAGATTAGAAGACTGCCCCACTCCATGGCCATGTTTTGTTATCGCTGCTACTGAATCATTTCTCACAAAGAATAAGGAGATTCTTTGCCATATTTTAGAAGTTATTAATCTTTACACATCAGAATTTAAACTTATTCCAAGTATTGACAAGACATTATCCAATAGGTATGGGCAACAGTTAGAAGATATACGTGATTGGTTAGGAATGACCCAATGGAGTCAGTCACAGCTAAGTGCCGAAACAATTGAGAATGTGCAGGATTATCTGTTTAAGTTGGGATTGATAAGTCACAAACTTGAAGTTGATAAACTTATCACCAGTTTATAGGCTCTTTGCCCATTTTCTTTAATAATTCATTTGATTTACTGAAATGCTTGTTCCCAAACCACAAGCCTCTGTTAGCACTTAAAGGAGAAGGATGCCCAGAGGTAAGAATATGGTGTTTTGAAGCATCTATCAATGCTATCTTCTTTTTAGCAAATCCTCCCCATAACAAAAACACCAGTCCTTCCTTTTCGACTGAAAGCTTTCGGATAACGGCATCAGTAAAAACTTCCCATCCCTTATTCTGATGACTTCCGGCGCTATGTGCTCTTACAGTAAGTGTTGCATTCAATAACAAAACGCCCTGGTCTGCCCATTCTTCAAGGTTACCACTTTTTGGATAGGGTTTACCTATATCCGTTTCTATTTCCTTAAATATATTTATTAATGATGGTGGGTGACGTATTCCATCTTTTACCGAAAAACAGAGACCATTGGCCTGGTCAGGCCCGTGATAAGGATCCTGACCAATGATAACCACTTTAGTCCCCTCAAAATTTGAATGGTCAAATGCGGCAAATATCATGTTCGCCTTTGGATAACAGGTAGTTGAGGAATATTCATCTCTAACAAACTGCACCAGTGAATTAAAATAAGGTTGTTGGAATTCAGACTGCAACTGACTCTGCCAACTTGGATGAATGGAAACGTTCATTTAATAAAGGGCTTATTAGCTGCGATAAAATTAAACCAATACTAACCACTTTACCAAATCATAAATCACATTACACTTGGTTTGGAAAATTATTTGGAAGTTAAGGGTTCTGACTGTTGGAGGATGATTAACTCATTTTGCTGCTGCCGGTCCTTTAAAGCCTTTATATACTGCGCTATTTTTTTTGTCTGGTATTGAGAATAAGACCTGGTTGCCCAGTCCATTGCCACATCCAAATTATTATTACGCTCATTTAAAATCGCCAGGTTATAGCAGGCTTTGCTACTTATTTTTGGATCATTATTTTCCGTTTCTTTTTTCCAAAGGTCAGCAGCGGCATCCCAATTATCAGATAAAGTATAGATTTCTGCCTGTTCAAAACCTGGTGTACCGCGCACATAATAATCTCTGATAATACTATGTTCATAGGGTTGTAATCTTGCGCCGTAGGAACTTCCTGTCTGTTTACTCTGCTTTACTATACTTTCCGTTCTGTCTTCTATTGCCTGTAGGGCTTCAAAAGGATCAAGCCCCTTTGCAGTAGACACAATCTGATCGTTAAAAGTAAATTCATCAATAAGAAGTTTACTTGAGGGGTCATAAATCCGCCATCCGTTTTCAATCAAGGTTTCAAGCGTAATCTGGTGTGCGGCGTCTTTTTCTTTTACACGCAACAAATTTAGTTGCTCCATTGTAGTTTTTTTTAAATAAACCCTGGTGTCTGAATCATAATAAGCCATTGAAAAAATGGCATCAACCGCATATTTTTCGCATAAAGATTCAACTGTATTCCACTCTAAGTAGTTGCCATAATTATTAAGATCTGCCTCATTGTGCACTATATCTTCCAGCAATATTATGGTGTCAAAACGCTTGTCGCTTACAAGCTCGATATATAGCCCCTTAATTGCCGCTTCCCTTGCTTTTATGGCAAGTAATTCATTTTCTCTTGAAATAAGCTGGTTTAGTCCAGTTTTCTCTTTCTCTTCCTTTAAATGTACACTCCCGCCTATAATTCCGATTCTTTTTATGGCTTTTGAAAGAGATACCTGAGCAGGCGCCATGGTCTGTATTTCAACATTTCTGGTTGAACTGCAGCTAACTATAATAATAAGGAGAAACAGTAAGACAGAACTATTGTAATATCTTCTCATATTAACAGCTTTTATGCTTTGAATTAATTGTAAATAGTTATTCTATATTACTAAACACCTGTTTATGTGGGATTATTGCCCTAAATGGTAAAATCAGTATGCTTTTTACCAAGTGTTACTTATAGTTATTAAACCTCCTCAGGTTATTTTAACTCCTGCTATAATAGAATTTTCAAAACCACCCCTATTCCATACCTTTGCCATCTGCAATTCATAGTAATGCAAACAATAGATAAAAAAACCTTACAAGACTTAGAGTTCCCTTTGGTATTGGAACAGCTGTCAGACCGTTGCAGTACTGAACTGGGAAAGATAGGTGCGGCGGCTATTCAACCAATAGCAAAAAAAGAAATTCTATTAGAAGTATTAGGGGAAACCTCTGAATATCTGGCTTCTTTTAGCAATGATAATCGGATTCCTAATCACGGTTTTGATTCTATAAACAATGAATTGCAGCTACTCAAAATAGAAAATACAACCTTAGAAATTTCGGGTTTTCGACGAATTGGCATTATCTGTACGTCGGTGAATACCCATAAAAAGTTCTTTAAAAAATTTAAGGATTATTACCCGTTTTTATTTACCAGTACCCAGCAAATAGAATCCAATTCCGAGATAACTTCTAATATAGATCTAGTTATCGATCGTTTTGGGGAAGTAAAAGACAATGCTTCAGAAGCATTAAAAGTCATTCGCAGCCAAATAAACAAAGCCAAGGGCAAAATCAACCTTAGTTTTAATTCTGCCTTGAATAGTTATCAATCTGCAGACTTTTTGGACGAAATCCGGGAATCTGTTGTAGAAAATCGGAGAGTACTGGCGGTTAAAGCAATGTACAGGCGAAAAGTAAAAGGAACTGTAATGGGAACCTCCAAAACCGGCAGTATAGTCTATATAGAACCGGAAGCCTCATTAAGATATAGCAGAGAGCTCAATAATCTTGAATTTGATGAAAAGGAGGAGGTTCAAAGGATTCTTAATCAATTAACAAATCTGATCAGACCATACGAATATCTCCTGGTTGAATATCAAAGTTTTTTAACGCAGATCGATATTACAGCTGCCAAGGCCAAATACGCAAGTGAAGTGAATGCGCTATTACCTGAAATAAATAGTAATGGCAGGCTTTATTTGCGAGATGCTTTCCATCCCTTACTTTTTTTAACTAATAAAAGAAGTGGGCAAAAAACTTGGCCACAGACCATTGAACTACATCCAGAGAAAAGGATAATCGTAATTTCCGGCCCGAATGCCGGCGGCAAAAGTATTACTCTAAAAACAATAGGATTACTTCAGGTTATGTTGCAAAGCGGGCTTTTGATTCCTGTTCATGAACGCAGTTCTTTATGTCTGTTTAAAAATATACTTACAGATATAGGTGATAATCAATCTATTGAGAATCATCTTAGCACATACAGCTATAGACTTAAGAACATGAATCGTTTTCTTAAGAAGTGTAATAAAGACACCTTATTCCTTATTGATGAATTTGGTACAGGAAGTGATCCTGAATTAGGTGGTGCCCTTGCAGAGGCTTTTTTAGAAGTCTTCTATGAGCGTGGAGCTTTTGGTATTATAACTACCCACTATGCCAATCTAAAGGCTTTAGCGGATGAATTGCCACATACTACAAATGCGAATATGCTATTCAATTCCAAGACTCTGGAACCCACCTTCCAATTAGAATTAGGACAGCCCGGAAGTTCTTTCACTTTTGAAGTAGCCCAGAAAAATGGGATCCCCTATAATTTAATCAACAAAGCTAAGAAAAAGGTTGAACGGGGTAAATTGCGGTTTGATGCAACCATTGCCAAAATGCAAAAAGAGCGAAATAAAATGGTTCAAACAGGCTCCAGGCTTCAGGAAGAAGAGTCAAAAGCCAGAGATGAAGCTATGCGGTTGGAAAAACTGAATGCCAAAGTAAAGTCAAAGTTGGAGAATTATCAGGAATTATATGACCATGACCAGAGAATGATCCATTTGGGTAATAAGGTAAATACTATTGCAGACAAATATTTTCAGGATAAAAAGAAACGCATTCTGGTTTCTGAACTTCTAAGAATTGTGGAAACTGAAAACAGTAAACGCAAGAAAAAGTCCGCTACTCAAGCCAAAATAGAGCGACAAAAAAAGGTTGAAACAGCTCAGGAAGTACAGAAAGAGGTAAAAATAATTCGTGAGAAAAAGAAGATAGAAAAGAAAAAAGCAGGTTCAAAACAGAAAAATAAGCCAAAACCAGTTTTTAAGATTGGAGACCGCGTTAGAATGTTTGATGGCAGGGCCGTTGGCAGTATTGACAGACTCGAAAAAAATAAAGCTGTAGTCAATTACGGGATGTTTACCACCAATGTAAGTGTGGATCAATTGGAATTGGTTGAAGTTAAAAAGTAACATTTACCAGCCATTTCTAAGTATATCAAATTTTTACTTCTTGCATTTAAATTGATTTTTATCAAATCTTCAATAGTATTTAGACTAGCGAATTTCTTAAAGACATTATAAAATATATCGGAATCTAACTATTAGGCTCTATTTTTGATTCGTGACAACACAGGAGGATAAAAAAATTATATTGTTCGATGGCGTTTGCAATCTTTGCAATGGTGCAATTCAATTTGTCATTAAGCATGATAAAAAAAGCGTCTACAGGTTTGCCGCGTTGCAAAGTGATGTAGCTACAGTACTTCTTAATAAAAGAGGAATTGATTCCTCGCAAATAGATTCAATCATTCTTATTGATCCTAATATTGCCTTTTATACAAAGTCAACTGCAGCATTAGAGATTGGTAAATCTTTTGGAGGTGTCTGGCGTCTTTTGGTTGTTTTTCAATGGGTTCCAAAGCCTATCAGGGATTGGATCTATGATTTTGTGGCAAAAAACAGGTATAGCTGGTTTGGGAAACAAAATGAATGCATGATACCTACCGCGGAACTAAAAGCAAAATTTCTGGATTAATCTACTGTAAATTATTTAAAATAAAATCCAGAGTGGCATTAGTGCTTCTATTTTCTGAAAAAGCCAGATTATTAAAGCCTATGGGCTGTGCCAGGTCTAAGTCCTGTAGGTATTTTATCTGATCAATATTGTTTAAAGCTACTTTTCCGGAAAGTAGAATATCCATTGACTCATTGCTTTTATAGCGTCTGTAGATTTTTTTTAACCCACTTAAATATAACCTGTCCTTAGTAAAACCTCCTCCTCTGTGAGCCCTTAGGGTTATAGAAAAGGCGTCATTTCTGTTCAGTTTATATTGGGTATGTATTAAATCAAAGGTGTCAGCAAAACTATAACCTTTAATCAAACTATCTGAAGCTAATACTCTATATGCTAATTCTTTGAGTCTTTTAATTGTAAGCGCTCCACTCATGTATTCACTAAAAACAGCCAGGCCTTCCTGGGTTTCTACATTTTTGGGAAACCCGTTGGAAAATATTTTTAATGGTTGAAGTGCAGCATTAAAAGTGGTAACCAGATGCACTCCAATTTCATGATTGGCCAACGTAAGCAGTTGGTTCTGACTAAATTTCGCATTGCGCTTTATAAGTAATGTTTTAGTTGCATTACTTACCATGGCATCAGCTGCTATATGTGTCGCATATCTAATATTTACCGGAAATTCATAGGATGAAGCAAAGTCTTCAAAATACGCTTTTGCCTCTTCTGTGGAAAAAACTTTTTCCATATCTGCAGAAGCAGGTTCATCATCAAAATGAAGTATGAATTTGGCATTCTGAACATCTTTCTCTGTAGGGGTTCCGTATATGTTGAGCGAATTGTAATAAAACTCTTTACCCTTGCCAATTGTTTTGATGCATTGCACCATATTGGCATAGTAATAAATAATTTCGGTATATAAATTCTTTAATTCCGCATCCTGAATACGCTCTAATCTTTGCGAATAAAATAAACGATGAAGCTTATAGGGATCAAACTTCAATTTTGGGTATTTAAATTCAGGCTCGTCTATATATTTTGAAGCAAAAAACTTATGTTTTTCCTTCTCGATATTTAGTGGGTTTACATAGCTGAGTAACTCGATACTCCTTATCAACCGATCCAGGTTGTCATCTACTTCGAATAAATTAGGGTACTTGTACTGAATTTCCAGGCGATGCTCTTCCGTAATCATAAATCTTTTTCGTGAAATTCTTTAGCCTGCAAAGGTACTAATTCTTTTAATTGCAACTCAACAGAATGCACTACTTCGGGGTAAATAATAGCAGTGTGTTCATCACAATACACCTTTGCAATTTCTGTAGCTAAAACGAGGGTGTTTTTAAAAGTTGTTGTAATATATTTCAGAAAAAAACCATTTCCCTGAAAGGTATCGTTGATTTTACAAACTGATTTTATATTATTCGGCAATTTCATTGCGCCCAGCTTTTGTTGCCAGTCTGTAACAATGTCACCAAAACGGGCATTGTCAATGTTACTTGTTCCAAGGTTCCAGGTAGGCACTTGCCTTTCCCAGCGTTTCCAGTTATAACTGTGCATATCAAAAACGATGGCCTTACCGTATTTCTTTTCAATTTGGTAAATAAGTGCGTGAACAACATTATAGAAAGATCCATGTTTATGCATGCTAAGATCATATTCTTCTGCAGATAATGGTGCTTTCCATAACTGCTTTCCCCAGGCATCGGCATAGATGGCACCATCAGGAGGGCGATTGAGATCATATTCAAATCTGCTATCACAACCAGTCAGGACAATAGGATGAGAGGCTACTATTTGGCTTGTACAGGGATCTTCTTCATACCATCGTTCATATTCCGTGTGAAGGCAATTAGCCCAAAGTGATTTTCTGAACTGATGTCCATCGTGTACAGCAGCGCATATGTATGGGGCATATTCACTAATTTTTAAAGTAAAGGAATAATCTTCTGAAACCGCCTCAAATGGTATTTCAGATTCAATATTTGAAATAATTTCGGTAACTGAGAGCTTAAGCATTCTCAACCTCATTTCTCAACCTGGAACGTCTGTCAAATGCCTGTAATTTGTCTACCACCTTGCTCTCTACAAAGTCTATTATCTTTGACTGAATTTTGGTTTTATAGACCTTATTCATATAGGTTATCACACCGGGGGACATAACATTTACTTCAACTAATTTGCCACCTATAACATCGATTCCTACAAAAAATAGTCCATCCTTTACCAGTTTAGGTCCTAT
>CAJQNH010000071.1 GCA_905479615.1 uncultured Eudoraea sp. | reverse complement strand
CTGCTCTTCAATTAACTCCGAAATTTCTTGATCAATGGTCTGGGCAGTATGTTCTGAATAGGGCTTAGAAAAACCATAATCGCTTTGACCTGACGAATCATAATAAGTCAGGTTTCCGATTTTATCATTAAGACCGTAAACAGTTACCATTGCTCTCGCCTGTTTGGTAACTTTTTCCAAATCACTTAGAGCACCGGTAGATATTTTATCAAACATGACTTTTTCAGCGGCCCTGCCTCCCAAAGTAGCGCACATTTCATCTTTCATCTGATCAGGACGAACTATAAGGCGTTCTTCGGGTAAATACCATGCTGAACCCAGAGATTGACCTCTTGGTACTATTGTAACTTTCACTAATGGCGCAGCATGTTCCAGCATCCAGCTTACAGTTGCGTGGCCAGCCTCATGATAGGCAATAGTTTTTTTCTCTTCCGGAGTAATAATTTTATTCTTTTTTTCAAGTCCACCAACAATTCGGTCTACCGCATCAAGGAAGTCTTGTTTGCCAACGGCCTTTTTTTCTTTACGGGCAGCAATTAGTGCCGCTTCATTACAGACGTTAGCTATATCTGCACCCGAAAATCCTGGTGTTTGTCTGGCCAGAAAATCAAGATCCAATGTCTCGGAAGTTTTTATTGGCCTAAGGTGTACTTCAAATATTTCTTTTCTTTCACGGATATCCGGAAGATCTACATAAATCTGTCTGTCAAATCTACCTGCACGCATCAAAGCTTTATCCAAAACATCAGCTCTGTTGGTAGCAGCCAATACAATTACATTGGTATTTGTACCAAAACCATCCATTTCGGTTAATAACTGGTTCAAGGTATTTTCACGTTCATCATTAGATCCGGTGAAATTGTTTTTACCTCTTGCCCGTCCTATAGCATCAATTTCATCTATAAAAATAATTGCCGGAGATTTGTCCTTAGCCTGCTTAAACAGATCCCTAACTCTTGAAGCACCTACGCCAACAAACATTTCAACAAAATCTGAACCAGACAATGAGAAGAAAGGAACTTTTGCTTCTCCTGCAACCGCTTTAGCGAGCAATGTTTTACCAGTACCCGGAGGCCCTACCAAGAGGGCTCCTTTAGGAATTTTACCACCTAAGGAAGTATACTTATCAGGGAACTTTAAGAATTCTACGATTTCTTCGACTTCTTCTTTAGCCCCTTCTAAGCCTGCAACATCCCTGAAGGAAGTTCTTGTATCGGTTTTTTCATCAAATAATTTTGCTTTGGATTTTCCGATATTAAATATCTGACCACCGGCACCTCCACCGGCACCTCCGGACATCCTTCGCATGAGATAAATCCATATGCCAATAATTAGCACAAAGGGCAGAATGGATAACAACAACTCCATAAAGACATTAGATTCCTTATCAAACTCTACGATGGTGTCTAAGTTATTCTCCTTTTTTAGTTCAGTTATTTCATTTTGAAAAATTTGCAAATCACCATAATCCAATACATATTGCGGAATTGAGCCTGTTGAAGGAAACAAAGGTTTTTCGGATACATCTTTATGTACATCCTTTGCAAGTGCTTCATCAGATAAGAAAACTTTAGCCTGATTGGTATTGGTGATAATCAATATCTTGGTAATATCTCCATTTCTCAGGTACTCCTGAAGTTCAGAAGTAGTTGTTTTCTTTGTGGAGGTCAGATTGTCGCTTCCAAAGAATTGGAAAGCAATTAAGAATATTGCAATCAAACCATAAATCCACCAAGAACTGAATCTAGGTTTCTTTTGCGGGGTATTATTATCTTTTGCCATTGTCTTTTTTTACTGATTAAAACTACTTTCTACCAAAGTGACCTTTGCGTCTCCCCAAAGTCCCTCCACATCATAAAATTCTCGTATATGTTTTTGAAATACATGAACAACAACGTTTACATAGTCCAGCAACACCCATTCTGCATTTTCAGATCCTTCAATATGCCATGGTTTGTCTTTTAATGCCTTACTTACTGTTTTTTGGATTGAATTTACTATCGCATTAACATGCGTATTAGAAGTGCCATTACAAATTATAAAGTAGTCACAAACGGTATTCTCTATTTCCCTTAGGTCAAGTACATTTATCTCGAGCCCTTTTACTTCTTCTATTCCATCTAAGATTAAGGTAATTAACTCATCTGCACTCGCTTTGCTTTTCTGCATTCAATAATTTTAATTTATACAAAGTTATTGTTTTTTTGTTTTCTTAGCTATTGTTTTTAACATAACATTGTAGATCAAAAACGAACAAGCCTATATGCAAAGGATCAAACTTGATGCCACGGATTCGACAAACGCCTACCTGAAAAAGTTAATGCTTTCAGAGAAACTGGAAGATTATACAGTTGTTACAGCGATTGAGCAGTTGAATGGCCGCGGGCAAATGGGGACTCAATGGGAATCCGAAGCAGGTAAAAACCTAACTTTTAGCGTTTTAAAGTATTTTAAAAACTTCCGGATTCATGAACAATTTTTGTTAAATATAATCTCTTCATTAGCGGTTTACTACACACTTAAAAAAATGTTTATACCAAATTTACGAGTTAAATGGCCTAACGACATTCTGTCAGGTAATTTTAAGATATGTGGTATTCTAATTGAAAATAATTTAAAGAATGATATAATTCAGTCTTCGATAATTGGATTCGGATTGAACGTTAATCAACTAGAATTCGGAAATTTAAAAAAAGCCTCATCATTAAAAAAAATTAAGGGTACGACTTTTAATCTTGAAGAGCTGCTCACCTCCTTAGTGTTAAACCTTAAAATACTTTTTAGTGAATTTGAATCTGGAAAAGTTTCTGATATTCGTAAGCATTATGAAATGTTACTATTCAGGAAAGACAAACCGTCTACTTTCAAAGACAGGGATTCAGAGTTGTTTACAGGATATATTCGAGGAATCTCTGAGGAAGGCAATTTAGTAGTGGAATTAGAGGATACTATTTTAAAGGAATATGCCTTTAAGGAATTGGAGCTATTACACTAAAACTTGGTGGTTGTACTATAGAATAGATGGTTAAATTTCACTCAAATTATCAGATAATGCATTCATAAAATTAGTAATCGGTGTTTTTATCATCATAGCCATCATTGAATTAAACTCTCCTTCGAAGCTTAATTTTACTTCGGTTTCACTATCGTTTTTTGAATCGATATCCACAGTAAGTGTAAATGGCAATTTTTCACTGGCAGCTCCTAATACTAGTTTATTATTAGGTTGTTGATTTCTTCTTTTAAGCACAATTTGCGGCATCCCTTTAAGAGCAAACAGGAAAGTGTCTGTGTCTAAAACTTCGAATTTATCAATACTATCAGGCATTAATTGCTCAAAATTCTTAAGATCGATAACAAACTCATAAACATCCTTTGCGTTTTTGGAGACGGTTTTCTTTTCAGTTTTTATTTCCATTATTTCATTATTTCCATTTTGAAGGATTGTTTCTCCATTCAATTAGTGTTTTTAATTGGTCCTCCTTAATATGTTTGCTGGAAGAGGCCTGCTCTATTAGATAGTCATAATTGCTAAGCGTATGAAGGTCTATCTCTTTTTCTTTAAAACTCTCTTCAGATATACTAAAACCGTAAGTAAAAATTGCCAACATACCCTTTACGACGGCCCCATTGATCTTTAAGGCTTCTACTGCATTTAGGCTGCTTTTACCAGTACTTATAAGATCTTCAATAACTACAACAGTCTGATTAGCTGACAACTGACCCTCAATTTGATTTTGTCTCCCATGCGACTTAGCTTCCGGCCTTACATAAATAAAAGGCAACCCCAGATAGTCGGCAACAAGCATCCCAATACCGATTGCCCCTGTAGCCACACCGGCAATTATATCTGGCTTCCCGTATAAGTCGACTAGTTGTTTTGCAATTTGTTCTCTTATATAATTTCTGATCTCAGGAAATGATAGGATTATCCTGTTATCACAATAAATTGGAGATTTCCATCCGGAGGCCCAAGTAAAAGGATTTTCTGGTTTCAACTTTATTGCATTAATTTGCAGTAGGAGCTCGGCTGTTTTGGCCGCAGTGTTCTTATCTAAAACCATTTCACAAATGTATAAAGTTTTTGTTAAAGATGCCCCTTTGATTTTAACAAACAAAATATCGGATACCGTGAATGGTGAATATTTTATGCTAAATGGCGAAGCCATTAATAATGCTATAGATGCATTGGCAAAAAAAAAGATGGACAGAGCATTTATCTATCATCCTAACCACGAAGAAATTTTAAAAAAGTTTACAAAAAAAATACCAATGGAAATTGCCGGTGGGGGTGTAGTGACCAACAAAAAGGGTAAAGTTCTTTTTATCTACAGGAATGATAAATGGGATCTACCCAAAGGAAAACTTGAAAAAGGTGAGTCTATAGAAGAATGTGCACTTAGAGAAGTTGAGGAAGAAACTGGGGTAAAAGGATTAAAGATTGAAAACTTTTTACGGACTACCTACCACATTTTTAAAAGAAACGGAATATACAAGCTCAAGGAAGTTCACTGGTATGCAATGAAATCTACTTACAAAGGAAAGTTAGTTGGTCAAAAAAGCGAGGGAATAGAAAAAGTAAAATGGAAAGGGCCACAGAAAATTCATAAGGCCCTGGAAAATTCTTACACGAATATAAGATCACTTTTTGCCGATTAGTTTTATTAAGTGTGTCCTTAGAAATGCGATATACAGAATAAAGAAAATAGGTAACTTCATAATTTTTTGAGCGCATATATCCATTACATTAAGATCATACAAATTATAACTAAAGCCTTCATCAGTCTCTTTTTTATATTCAAAAACCTCGCCTAGGCGATGAATATGTTTTAATGTTTCTATTGGAAGATCTTCGAATACACAAAGCGATAGTGCCTCTTATAGTTGTAAAATGGGATCAAAAAAACCTCCAAATTAATAAGGAATCTACAACGGCAGGTTGGATAGTTTCTAAAATAAAAGAAGTACCAAGAGGCGTTTCATGAAGTTTAGAAATCTAAATTCTGATGAATCCCTATGAAAATTAAACGAAATTCTGGGTTATAATTTAAGCCGCCTTCGTAATCTCTTCAATTTCCTTCTTTTGTATAGGTTTGTTTTTGTAATCTATAATGTGGTGCGTCAGGGTCATATAGCGTTTCCAGTTCTCCCGATCGACCGGATCTATAGACGAAGTTAAGATGTTGATTCTTATTTTATGTGCAATATGCAATGTTATGAATTCCTCGAGAAATTGCCATCCATCCATAACAGGCATGTTTATGTCCAAAAATATAACCTCAGGGACCTCTTCTTTATTTTTTATAAACCTTTTAAAATCATCAATGGCCTCTTTCCCATTTACATAACTATTTATGTTCTCGCTTACATTTAAGGTACTAAGCATCCTCTTAATTCCGAATACGGTTATTGGATCATCATCTATTATGGCTATTGATTTAAGCTTGGTCATTAAAATATATGTTAAACGTAGTTCCCTTGCCCACTTCACTGCAAGCCATAATCTTCCCATTCATGGCTTCAACTTGATTTTTGGTAATATATAACCCAATGCCCCGTGCATCTGAATTGTCATGGAAAGTTTTGTACATTCCAAATAATTTTTCACCATATTTATTCAAATCAATACCAAGTCCGTTATCTTCAATACTTAAAATAGTATATTTCGTATTTTTAGATACCGTTAATTTAATAACAGGATCACGACTGTGGTCCTTATACTTTACAGCATTGGTTATAAAGTTCATAATTATACTGTCTATATAGGCGGGTATTACTTTAATATAAGTATCATCGGGTATTTCATTGATAATTTTAGCATTGTTCTTTTTAAGAAAAGCTGCTATATTTTTCTCTGCAGCTGTAATTTTATCGTTTAAATTAACTGGTTTTTTATCTAAATTTACGTTAGTACTAATGGCCACCACTTCATTGAGGTTGTCCAGAGTTTCCAATAAGTTATCGGACGCTTCAGTTAGCATTTTTATTATATTTTCTTGTTCATTCGCATCTTTCTCTTCAACCAGAAACTCCAGTAACATGGAAAAATTTGCTGTATGCGACCTAAGATTATGTGATACAATGTGCGCAAAATTAATTAGTTGTTTGTTTTGAATGGAAGTTACATTTATAAGATCTCTAAGTTCCTGTTCTTGCTTTTTAAGATCAGAAATATCCATGCTTATTCCTATCAGACCACTGGCCTTACCATCCGGGCTGATAAGTGGAATTTTAGAAGTCATAAATGTCGTTAAACTTCCATCTTTTTTGATACTTATTGTTTCTTTACCCAAAATTGGATTTAAGGTATTAATGACATCCAGGTCTTCTTCTCTGGACATTAAGGCAGATTTTTCATCGTAAAAATTATAATCACTTTTACCTAAAACCTCAGACTCGTCCTTAAACCCACAATAAACTAATTCTGATTTATTCACTAAAATTTTCCTGGATTCCAGATCTTTTATATATACATTAAGAGGTAAGTTATCTATTAGGGTCTTTAATAGTTTTTGTTCATCCCTAATTTGATTTTCTTTTTTCTTTACCTCAGAGATGTCCTGTGCTGCAGACCAAAGTAATTTTCTCCCTTTTTTATTCCCCACTAAGGATCCACTTATCAAAACAGGATAACTTGTTCCATCTCTTTTAACGAAAATATGTTCAAAAGGACCATAAGTACCTTTTGAATCTACTTCCTTTATGAAATTAATCAATTTATGCCTGGATGAATCCGGTATAATATCGGCGTACCTTAAGTTTGGCATGTCTTCTTTGCTATAGGCTGTTGCTGTTTCAAAGGAGCTGTTAAAATCCAGGATCTCCCCGGTTTCAAAATCACTAAGTATATAAGCAATTGGGGATAACTCATATAAGGCCCTAAATTTCTGTTCACTTATTTTCAGTTTCTGCCTGGCCTCAACCATTTCTATTATCATACGCCCCTCGGCCAAAAGAGATACTACTCGGTTATCTTCGTTGTAAATAGGTTTTAAACTGAAATCTACAGGGATAGGTTGTTTGTTTTTGTCAAGAACCACTATCTCACTCCGCATAAACTCTCCCCGGGCTGCGGCAGCTATAACCTGCTTTAACCCTTCTTTTACCATATCCGGAATTGGCCACCAGTAGGCGTCCCAAAACTTCTTATTAATTATGTCCTCCTGTTTGAGGTCTGAAAATTGTAAAGCAGTATCGTTAACCTCAAGGAAAGTACCATCAATATCTAAAATACCTGTAAACTGATAAGAAGAATTAAAAATACTGCTGAAAATACGCTCTTGTTCTTCTGTTCTTGCCTTGGTTAATACCTCATCCGTAATATCTTTGAACGTACCGATAAGACCCAAAAATTTTTCATCTTTAAAAACAGGTTTTCCAGCTGCTATAACGGAGATTTCTTTTCCTTTTGCTGTTATTAATTGTAACGTTTCACTCCAGGCTATCCCTTTGGTCATAGCTCTATCAACGGCCATGGCTACTGTATTTCTGCTATAACCTTCCTTATAAAAGTTTACACCACTTTGAATATCTGGCTCATAATCCTCCGGCACCTCATGAATACTTTTGGTTATTTTACACCATACTAATTGATCATTGACCGCATCATACTCCCAACTTCCAATTTTTGATATTTCGGATTTATCCCTAAGTAAAGTTTCAAGTTTTTCTAATTTGATATCATCAAAAATAGTCTTGGAAATATCCTTAGTTTGGATAATGACGCCAATAATATTTTCCTTTTCGTCATACCACGGAACATTTATCCACTCAAACCATTTTTCATTTTTTTGAGTGTCATAAAAATTTTCTATTCCAGTTAGTCTGGCTTTGCCTTTGAATGTACTATGGAGGTCTTTTTTCCAGGATTTGCTGATGTCATTAAAGAGCTCAAATAATGACTTTCCAAGAACAGCTCTTTTTGTAAAATCAAAATCAGCAATCCATTTATCTGAAGCATGGACTATTTTATATTTTTTATCAACAAATACCGTTGAAACTGGTAGCTGTTTTATAAGGTAATCATTATATGGTGTCAGAGTTTCACGCAACATAATACCGTAATTTCCGACTAAAGTAATATGATTTTCCATCATTTGTCAATGATTGTTGTGAACTACTCCAAACTCGTTGTGTGACTTCAATATTACATAGAGTACACGATAAAATAACACAAAAAGAAAGTAAATTCCTACTAAAAAATGATATTTTGTGATGTTTTGAGTAGAAAATAGACGGCCCTAAGGCAAGGAAATAACCCTGCTAATCAATAAACATCAGGATAATTTAACAGTATTGGGCACTAAAACACTATAATCCCCTCCATTTCGGATTACGTCTCTTACAATTGATGAGCTGATAAAGGATTTGCCGGAAGCAGTAAGTAGAAAAACTGTTTCAATATCTGAAAGTTTCCTATTTGTATGTGCTATTGCCTTTTCAAACTCAAAATCTCCCGGGTTTCGCAGTCCGCGAAGAATATATGCTGCATTTACTTTCTTACAAAAATCGATTGTCAGACCTTCATAAGTCATAATTTTTACTTTTGGTTCGTCTTTAAAAGCCTCTGAAATAAAGGTCATCCGTTCTTCAAGAGAGAACATATATTTTTTTTCAGCATTTATTCCGATAGCAATGATCAGTTCATCAAATAGACAAATTCCCCTTTCAATAATATCAGAATGACCCAAAGTTATCGGATCAAATGAACCTGGAAAAATAGCACGCTTCATTAGGTTTTTTAGTTTAGAATTTAAATGTACTCAATTTACTTCAATGCTTCATCTATGGCATTTTCAAAAAGTTCCGGCAAATTAATACCTGCTATTTGTGCTTGCTGGGGAAGAATACTCTCTTCGGTTAAGCCGGGAGTTGTATTCATCTCTAACATGTAAGGCTCGTTCCCGATAAATATAAATTCGCTTCTGGAAAAACCTTTCATTTTTAAAACTTCATAAGCTTTTTTGGCCTGATGTCTTATGTTTTCTTCCTGAGTTTTGGTTAAACGGGCGGGAGTGATTTCATTTGATTTTCCCTCATATTTTGCTTCATAATCAAAAAAATCATTATCTGTTATAATTTCAGTTAAAGGCAATACCATAGTTTGACCTTTAAATGTAATAACGCCAACAGAGATCTCTGTACCGTTGAGAAAAGATTCAATAATAATCTCATCGTCCTCAAGAAATGCCTTGTCAATTGCTGCTTGTAAATCATTTTTCTCATAAACTTTGGAGATTCCAAAACTGCTTCCAGCTTTGTTTGCTTTTACAAAGCAGGGAAGGCCAACCTTTTCGACAATGGCCGGATGGTCAATTTTATCGCCCAAATTCAGATAGTAAGAATTTGCTGCTTTAATGCCATAAGGTTTAAGTGTACTTAGTAAATCTCTTTTATTAAAGGTGATAGCTGCCTGATAATGGCCACATGAAGTTTGAGGAATTTCTAAAAGGGCAAAATAGGCCTGCATCAATCCATCTTCTCCAGGTGAACCATGAATTGCATTAAATACACAATCGAATGTGAGAATGCGATTCCGAATCTTTGTCGAAAAATCGTGTCTGTTTACGATTGTTTCATTTTCGTCTTTATCCAGGCAAACCCATTTTTCTTTAGAAATTATAATGCGATATGCATTAAATTTCTGCTTATCTAAATATTTAAAAACTACATTACCACTCTTTATTGAGATTTTATACTCACTGGAATAGCCCCCCATGATAATGGCAATATTTTTTTTCATGTAATGTTATATATATGAACTCTTAAGCTGTTTAGACAAATATCACGATTTTAACGTAAATAAAAAATGATAGGGTTTCCTATATTTGTATCATATATAAAAAAAAGCGATGAAGAATTTTTGGAATTTTCTTAGAAGTAAAGTTTTTCTGTTCAATATTGGGCTTGCTTTTTTAGTGATAGTTGTTCTATCCATATTTGCCTTACAATGGTTAAAAAAATCAACAAAGCACGGAGAATTTGTTGAGGTCCCGGACTTATCAAAGTTATCGGTTATGGAAACGAGAGGTGTAATAGAGGATGCGAATTTGCGATATGAAGTATTGGATTCAGCCAATTTTAATCCTGAATATCCCAGATTTTCTATAATTGAACAGGATCCTCCTGCCGGGAATAAGGTAAAAGAAAATAGAAAAATATATATTACGGTTAATCCTTCCGGTTATAAAAAAGTAACAGTACCAAATATTATTCAGGTTACTCAACGTAATGCCGGGTCAATGCTCCGGGCTGTTGGATTAGATGTTGAGCGTGTCACTTATATTGATGAGCTGGGAAAGGATATGGTATACTATGTTAGGTACAAGGGAAAGACTATCAATCCTGGTGACAAAATACCAAAAACTTCAAAGATTGAACTGGTCTGCGGAAACGGAACAATAACTGGCCGGGCACAGGTCAAAGCCGATTCGGAATAAGAAATGGCACTTAATAACACTTCAAACCCTGAAGAGGATGAGCTTTACGAGCATTATAATTTCGTTGCTTCCAAAGGGCAGGAACCTTTGCGCGTAGATAAATTTTTAATGAATTTTATTGAAAATGCAACTCGGAATAAAATTCAGTTAGCTGCTAAGGAAGGCCATATTTGGGTTAACGAATCTGTTGTAAAACAAAACTACAAAGTAAAAGCAGGGGATGAGGTTAAGGTGTTCTTCGAACACCCACCTTATGAGTTTTTGTTGACTCCCGAAGACATCCCTTTGAATATTGTCTATGAAGATGAAAGCCTTCTGGTTGTAAACAAACCTGCCGGAATGGTAGTACATCCTGGTCATGGTAATTATTCTGGCACCTTAATTAATGCCTTATTACATCACATAAAAAGCTTACCTGTAAACTCTGACGAAAGGCCTGGTCTGGTTCATCGTATCGACAAGGATACTTCCGGATTGTTGGTAATTGCCAAAACAGAAATGGCCATGACTCATTTGGCGAAACAATTTTTTGATAAAACCAGCGAAAGAGAATATCTAGCACTGGTTTGGGGTAATATAGATGCAGACGAAGGCACTATTGAAGGACATATTGACCGTAATCCAAAAAACCGACTTCAAATGCAAGTTTTTCCTGATGGTGATAAGGGAAAAGCTGCAATTACTCATTATAAAGTGTTAGAGCGCTTAGGATATGTAACTCTGGTTGCTTGCAAGCTGGAGACCGGAAGAACACACCAGATTCGGGTGCACATGAAATATATTGGGCATACTATTTTTAATGACGAACGCTATGGCGGTGATAAAATATTGAAGGGAACTACTTTTACCAAATACAAACAGTTTGTAGAAAATGCATTTAAAATCCTGCCAAGACAGGCTTTGCATGCTAAGACTCTTGGATTTGTACATCCCGTAAGTGGTAAAATGATGCGTTTTAATAGTGAATTGCCCGATGATATGGCCAATTGCATTGAGAAGTGGAGGCATTATTCCCGGCATTCTCAATAGCAATAAATTTCGTTGATAGGGGTATTGATAAGTCTTTTCACTCTTATAAAGGAATTCACAAAAATCCTCTTTACTTTTATCTTAAAATTATTGAAATATGAAGATTCTGCTTTCTCCCGCCAAGTCGCTAGACTTTGAACGTCCTATACCCACAGTAAAATATTCACAACCGAAGTTTCTTGAGCAGTCTGAAAAACTAATTAAGGTACTGGCAAAGAAAAATCCTAAGTCCTTGTCCAAATTAATGAGTATTTCAAATGACCTGGCTGAATTAAACTGGGAACGCAACCAAAAGTTTTCACTGCCATTCACCCCGGAAAATGCCCGCCCGGCTATATATGCTTTCAATGGAGATGTTTATCAGGGATTAGATGCATATAGTATTTCGGAGAATAAATTGGAAAAGTTGCAGGACACAGTTCGAATCCTTTCGGGTTTATATGGCGTTTTAAAGCCCCTTGATCTTATTCAGCCCTATCGTTTGGAAATGGGAACACAATTAAAAATTGGTCGAAAGAAGAATCTTTATGACTTCTGGAAACAAAGTGTGACCAACTTTTTAAACGATGAACTGAAAGAAGGAGAGCTTTTTATTAATCTTGCCAGTAATGAGTATTTTGGTGCTGTGGATAAAAAATATTTAAAAACCAATGTAATTACTCCTGTATTTAAGGATTGGAAAAACGATAAACTCAAAGTAATTAGTTTCTTCGCTAAAAAAGCCCGTGGTTCCATGGTTCGTTATATACTGGATACAGATTCAAAAACTCTTGAAGATATAAGGGGATTTAACCTGGACGAATATATCTACAGTAAAGAGCATACTTTAAAAGAAAATCAACCCGTTTTTATTCGATAGAATAATTTTCTGAAGCATACGTTTATAATATGAAGTTCTATTAATAAACAACTTGCAATGAAAAATATTGGTTTTGTTCTACTAACCTTTTTAGTTTTTACATTGAGCTGCACAGACAGGGATGATGATGTAAATACAATTAATATACGTATCAAGAATGATAGTAATATCAATTTTGATGAGGTACAGGTGGGTACTAATGAAGAATTGTATACAAATGTAGCACCCGGCGATTATTCAAATTATTTGGTATATGAAATGGCTTATCAATACGCCTTTGTGGAAATCAAATCCGGGGAAGACATCTATGTGCTTCAGCCTATTGATTTTGTTGGGGAAACGGAACTGCCCATTGGCTTTTACACCTATAAGCTGAATATAAATGAAGAAGGAGAAGTTAGTCTGCAGTTTGTTGTTGACTAGGTTTTGCCTTTCGCCTTTTTTTTCTTTACAACCACCACTTTTGCTTTTGACTTTTTCGGTCTTCGAGCTCCATACGATTTATTGGAAATCTTACCTCTTTTGGTTTTTATATCCCCTTTACCCATAAGTACTATATATTTCACTTAAAGTACAAAATTTAGCATTAAAAAGCAATCGGCCGTTTTGCCTTTTTGCAAAATACTATCTTTATAACTTTGATAGATTATTTGGAAATCCGCGAAAATTAGAATTCAATTTGTTTTTACATACCCATCCTTATCCACCTTTTTTGTTTGATGATGTCACAAAACTCATTGTGGGTACCCTACCACCCCCTAGGTTTACGACAGGGGATTTGAGGGAAGGAGATGTCGATTTTTGTTATGGGAGCAGGGATGGTCAGTTGTGGCCTATTTTGAATCAAATTTTTAGATTGAACTTAAAGTACGAAACAACCAATGAGGCTGTAAAACAGCGCACGGATTTTTTAATAGAACAAAGAATTGGAATCTGCGATATTGTTGAAAGTGCACAGCGAATTAAAGTAGATGCATCCGATTTGGGTATGAAGAATGTTACCCTTAGGAACCTTATTGCCTATTTACATAACTACACAAATGTAGAATGGTTATTGTTTACCGGAGGAAATAGCAAAAACGGGCCAGAATATTTTTTTAGAAAACATATTAAGGAACATGGTTTAAAATTAGAGCCAATTTCTGAAGAGATTCCGCGGGTACATGAGTTTACACTTTCTGGTAATTCAAAAAGAACTATCAGAACGGTATCCTTAACAGCACCTTCCGGTTCCGCTAATAGGGCCGTGGGCAGTTTTGAGTCTTTTAAAAGGGAAAAAGCACGGAATCCAAAGTATACGGCATTGCAATTTAGAGTAGAGCAATACGGTCCTTTTTTTAAACATTAAAATAGTGCTGTGTAGAAAAGTTAACTAATCTTAGTAGGTTAGAAAAAAAATATTCTGGTATGGCTATGTTTTAAATCTGTAATGATTGTTTTTTATATTGAGAAATATGTTGGTTTTTTTATGAAGACAAATTATTTTGTGATTTGCCACTTTTCTGGCTAAAGATTATATTATAATGCGGATATTTAGAGATTGAAACCAATATTTAGGTATGACAATTAAGAGGATTCAATTGAATAGTTAAGAAAATTTATGCATAAGACGGAAAGATTAGAGGAATTTAAAAAATTGGTTAAAAATAAGTTCTACGTTTATAACAGCTTGTTTTTAAATTTGCCCTATCAGGGTATCGAAAATGTAGGGATGCTTATTCCCCTTTTGTTTGATCAATGTGAAAAAGGACTGAAATCTGGCAAAAATCCACAACAAATTTTGGATTTATTTTTCCAAAACTACGCAAATATAGATACCGAGCAGGAAAGAATTGATTTTATGTTCAGTGTCATTCAATATGTTGAACGACAAGTGGTATTGTATGATAGTGTAGAAGATGCCGCATTTCCGAAGTTACATAAACATTCAAGCTCTTTATCCATAAAAGATTACTTTCAGTTAGTAGATAAAAACAAAAGCTGGGAAAAGATTGCAAAGAAATTATCAACCTTTAGCGCGCGTATTGTTTTAACGGCTCATCCGACACAGTTCTATACCCCGGCTGTACTTGATATCATTGAAGAATTAAAATCGCTAATTCTAGAAGATAAGATTAATGATATTGATGTTGTTCTTCAACAGTTGGGACTCACTTCTTTGATAAATACAAAGAAACCTACACCATTAGATGAAGCAAAAAACATTATTTACATTCTTAGAAATGTATACTATGCTGCTGTCGGCGATTTATTCACATATATTAAAAGCAATATAGAGAATGATGATTTTGACAATTACAATATTATTAAACTAGGGTTTTGGCCTGGTGGTGACAGAGACGGGAATCCATATGTAACGGCAGATATTACGAAGGATGTGGCAGATGAACTCCGTATTAATCTAATGAAATGTTACTATAACGACCTCAAAATTCTTCGTAAAAAACTTACTTTTAAAGACCTGCGTCTTGACCTGAATAATTTAAGGGACAGACTTTACATAGCGATGTTCGACCCTAATAGAGTAGTAAGCTATGATGATATTATCGGGCCATTACTTACTGTAAGAGAAATTTTGATAGATAAGTACAATTCGCTTTACCTGAAACAATTGGATGATCTTATTGACAAGGTAAAAATTTTCAAAACACATTTTGCCACTCTGGATATTCGTCAGGATCACAGTAAACACAGACTGGTAGTTGAAACGGTTCTTAAGACCAATAATTACATTAAGGAAAGCCTTGACGAACTTGCCGAAGATGAATTAACAAATTTACTTCTCAATGAAAAATTGCAATTGGACTCTAAGGATTTCAATGATGAAATTGTGAAAGATACCATTGCAAATATCTCCCACTTAAAGGATATTCAGAATAAAAATGGTGAAGAAGGTTGTAACCGATATATTATAAGTAATTCAGAGGATATCTATTCTGTTCTTTTTGTTTACGGGCTTTTCAGATGGTGCGGTTGGGAGAAGGATAAAATTACTTTTGATATTGTTCCGCTTTTTGAAACAATGAACGGAATGGATACCGCCGAGGCCACCATGCAATACTTATTTGATTTGCCCGATTATCGTTCGCATCTCGAACAACGTGGTAGTAAGCAAACCATGATGCTCGGATTCTCGGATGGTACAAAAGATGGAGGTTATTTAAAAGCTAACTGGTCTATTTTAAAAACTAAGGAAGTTTTGTCAAAAGTTTGTTCAAAGAACGGTATCGATGCAATTTTTTTTGACGGCAGGGGTGGACCGCCTGCACGCGGGGGTGGAAAAACACATCGCTTTTATGCCGCACAAACTAAGGATATAGCCAATAATGAAATACAATTAACCATTCAGGGTCAGACCATAACAAGTACGTATGGCACAAAGGAGCAGTTTATGCATAATTCTGAACAGTTATTAACGGCAGGATTATCTAATAACCTCTTTGGAAAAGAAAATGTGATCTCCAGGGAATCACGAAAGTTGATGGAAGAACTCTCTGACATTAGTTTCGCCAAATACGACGCCCTTAAGCAACATGAAATGTTCATTTCCTATCTCGAAAACAGGAGTACACTAAAATATTATACTAAGGCGAATATCGGGAGCAGGCCTGGCAAGAGAGGTCAAAAGGCAAAATTGGAACTCACGGATCTAAGAGCAATATCTTTTGTTGGGTCATGGAGCCAACTAAAACAAAATGTTCCCGGGTATTTTGGTATAGGTACGGCTATTAAAAAACTGAAAGATGAAGGAAGGCTCAGAGAATTAAAGAAGCTATTCCAGGAAGTTCCTTTCTTTGAAACATTGATGCTTAACAGTATGATGTCTTTGTCTAAGTGTTATTTTGAGCTCACAAGTTATATGAAGGATGATAAGGAATATGGCGATTTCTGGAATATCCTGCATGATGAATTTCAGTTGTCAAAACAGATGTTATTGCTGATAAGCAATTCCGAAATACTTATGGAGAATGAAGCTGTTTCAAGAGAATCAATTAAAATCAGGGAAAATATCGTGCTGCCGTTATTGGTAATTCAACAATATGCGCTGCATCAAATCAGCGAGAATTCGGAATATAAAGCGCTTTATGAAAAAATAGTCACCCGTTCATTGTACGGAAATATTAATGCAAGCAGAAATTCTGCATAGCCATTATTTGGAACTGGGTTTTTTATAAAATTTAGAGTACTGTGAAGATTATTAACTCGTGAATACTGCTTATCTTTTTATTCCATTTTATTACTCATAATTCCGTAAAACACTTCAATACCATAAGCAATCTGACCAATTTTTAAATTTTCATTAGGGCTGTGTTGATTGTTGTCCGGATTCACAAGAGGAACAAGAAAAGCTGGAATCTTAAGTTCGTTAATAAAAGGTGCAATAGGAACAGTACCCCCCATGATCCTGATTTGTACCACATCCTCTGAGAATGTCTTTTTAAATGTATCTACCAGGAAATTACCAAAAGGATTTTCCAAATCTGTTCTGAATGCATCGGTGACCGAGCCCTCTGTAATAGTGATGATTTTCTCGTGCTTCATTCTTTGGCTCTTATCCGGGACTTCAGTCATAATATAATACCCTTGATTTTGGACATGTTTCTTTACCAGACTTTTCAAACGATCTCCATCAGATTCTGGTACAAGGCGAATGTCTATTTCAGCAGTAGCACTTTCCGGCACAATAGTTCGGGCTTTTTCACCAACCCACCCTGAAGATAACCCCCGAATATTTAATGACGGATATTGCATGGCTTCCTGATAAAATGCGCCCACCTTTTCAGCTTGTTTGATGGCAAGATGGGTGTTTATAGTTTTAGCATTATCCGGTACACTTTGGAGTATATTCATTGT
>CAJQNH010000070.1 GCA_905479615.1 uncultured Eudoraea sp. | reverse complement strand
TCTGGTGACCTGGCTGGGGCTTACCGTAGTATGGCGCTTTTGCGCCAAATACGGCATAAACTTCTCGCCCCAATTTTATTTCATAAAAAAATCCTGACATTGTTGTCAGGATTTCCATATCACTTTGTGACCTGGCTGGGGCTCGAACCCAGGACCCTCTCCTTAAAAGGGAGATGCTCTACCAACTGAGCTACCAGGTCATAATAATATTTCTATCCAAATGCCATAAACAAGAACGGCATTAGCGGCTGCAAATATACTATCATTAATTAATTTTTCAAGTCCATTTAAAGATTAATTTAGGTTTTCTTTGAAATCCCTTATAATTAATACATTTTTACCAAAAGTTTGAAAATGAAAGTAGTCCTTATAGGGTATATGGGTAGTGGAAAAACCACTGTAGGGAAGTTGCTTTCTAAGGAGCTTAATTTTGAATTCGTAGATCTGGATGTCTATATTGAAACTAGGTTGAACGAAAAGATAGCAGACTTATTTGCAACTAAAGGGGAACTGTACTTTAGGAAGAGAGAGAGCGAATTGCTGAATGAGTTACTTGATGATAAACGCAATTTGGTAATAGCATTAGGAGGAGGAACACCTTGTTACGGTGTCAATATGGATACCATTCTTCAAAAAACAGACCTGGTTTTTTACCTTAAATTATCCATTGCTTCATTGATAGAAAGACTACATAAGGAGAAAGAACACAGGCCTCTAATTGCGCACTTAAAAGATGAAGATTTACCAGAGTTTATAGGGAAACATCTTTTTGAAAGGAGCATTTATTATTCACGTGCTAATTACACGGTTACCGGGGACCATAAGGATTCAGAATTAGTAAAAGAGGAAATACTAGGGCTACTCTCCTAAATAGATCGCATAATTATTTGCCTTAAATTCTACTATGACATGTTCCTGTAAAGAAGTGGAAAGAGAAATCCCTTTAAAATCTGCTTTTACAGGTTATTTTTTATGGTTTCTGTTAACAAGAACGGCAGTCTTTAATTGTTTTAACGGGGTTTTGAGAAAATGATGTACCCCATAAATAAGGGTAGTTCCTGAATTTAAAACGTCATCAACAAGAACAACAGATTTATTTTTGTATTCACTTTCCGGAATTGACATTGTAACCCCACTTTTAATAGGATTTTTTTTGTCCATCATCACTTTACACAATACAATTTCAGCTGTAGTTATGTCTTTTAGGACTGCTTGTAATTTTTTGGCAAAATTTAATCCTCCCCCCACAATTCCTGCGATGATAATTTTTTTTTCAGATACATTGGTCTCATAGATCTGATAGGCAATCCTTCTGATCTTATGTTGAATCTGAACGTGGGAAAGTATTTTATTTTGCATAATGGCGTCAAATTATTTTTCAAAGATAAAAAACAGTTCCTTATCTTTTCTGGGTGGTATAGAGTTGATGGCCCTGGCCAGAATATTTATGGTAAAAGCAGGATGAAATAATTCTTCGTATTCTTTTAGACTACCACCAAATGGAGGACCGTTAAGGGTTAATGGAAAGTCGAATAAAAGCCCTGCAAGCTTTCCACCAGGTTTTAAAAGCTGTAGCATTTTCTGCACATAATTTTTTCGCAGTTCCGGATTTAGGGCACAAAAAAAAGTTTGTTCAAGGATCAGGTCAAAATCCTGTGTCTCAAGATTGAAAAAATCGCCATAAATCAATTGATTGTCCGGAAATTCAGGAATTTCTGCCTTTATGTTATCCAAAGGTTGCCTGGCAAGATCTATGACATGGATATTTCTAAAACCTGAATAGTAGAGATAAACTACTTCATAACCATACCCGGCTCCGGGAACTAATATCTTCAGGTTTTTATTCTCAAGTTGATCAATATACTCTTTTAGGGGAGTGGAAACATAACCTATATCCCATCCCAAATTGTTACTAGCATAGCGCTCTTCCCAATAGTCTTTATTAAGATTAAGATTCATCCAGATAATCTTCTATATCCCGCCTTTCTTTTTTGGTAGGTCGGCCTTCCCCTTTTAGTCTAGAATGCTTTTTATTTAATTGCATTAACTCGTGGTTTTCAAATTCTTCTTTCGGAGTAGTGTCCTTTCTGTATATATCCACCAGTTTTGCACTTATCCGGCTGGAAGGTACATCCAGGACGCTAAGTTCATAATTAATTTGATTTTTACGTACGATAATTTCATCCCGTTTATAGACTTCCCTTGAGGGTTTAACTGTTTTACCATTTATACGCACATGCCCTTTTTTACATGCTTCAGAAGCCATGTTACGGGTCTTATAATAGCGGGTACTCCATAAATATTTATCTATTCGCATTTACAAACAAAAATCTTTGTTAAGGACTTCAACAAAAATAGGGGAAAATTGTATCTTGCGGGCTTCAAAAGAAGATCTATGAAAGAAAAAGGAGTTTTACTCTTTATTGCTTTGTTGGTTATTATATCCTCATGTAGCAGTGATGATAGTACAGACGTTATAGTTGTGCCACCAAGACCCCTTGCTGAGGTTGAAGCAGAAAATGACGCGGATATTATAGAATACTTACAAACACATTATTATAACTATGAAGAATTTGAGAACCCATCTGCGGATTTCAATTATAAGATAGTTTTGGATACGATAACCGGTGATGCTAAAGATAAAATTCCTCTTATAGATCAGGTATCAACGATGACTATTGCTGTTTCTTCTGAAACTTTTAATTTGGATGAGGACGTAACTGTGGATCATACGCTATATTATCTTGCTGCACGAGAGGGAATAGGGGAAAGTCCTACAGTAGGAGATTCAACTTTAGTTGCATATGAAGGGCAATTACTTTCGGGCGAAATTTTTGATAGTAATATTACCTATACCTGGCAATACCTACCCTTTTTTCTTAGGGGATATGCTGCAGGAGTTTCACAATTTAAGGTAGGTGGTGAAGTTATTTCTAATATTGATGGCACTGTAGACATTACTGGAAGTGGTATTGGATTAATGTTTATTCCTTCCGGATTGGCGTATTTTGATAATCCGCCATTAGGTAGCGGCATCTTTAATTATGATATACTTGTTTTTCAGGTAGATACAGGTTTATTCATAGAATCTACGGATTATGATAACGACGGCATTCCTTCCTTTATGGAAGATTTGAACAATAATGGAAATCTTTCTGATGATAATTCCGATGAAAGTGTGGAACTGTCTTCAGGATTTGGGTTTATTCCTGATCATCTGGATATTGATGACGATCAGGATGGTATACTTACCAGAGATGAAATTGTTATTGATAATGCAGGAAATATTTCATTTCCTGATTCTGATGGAGACGGAACCCCGGATTATCGTGATCCTGATAGTTAATTGAAAAAATAGTATTAAGTAAAAAGCCCGCTTCTTTGCGGGCTTTTTATATTTTGTTAGCTAACGAACTAGAATTTATAAGATAAGCCAAATATAACCTGTTCAGCCCTGGTGTCTACCTTGCTTTCAGGTAAAGAGGTAATGTTTGTATTAACAAAAGTGGCTATATTTTCACCAAAACCCGTCTCATACCTTATCTCCAGTCCAATTTTTCCGAGATTAACGCCTGCTCCCACATTCAATCCTACAGTAAAATCGTTTTCTATTTCTTCTATGGAGATATCGCTGAACTTTGAGTTAAAAATGTATTGAAAAGAAGGTCCAATAAAAATATTTAATGGTCCAATTATTCTCCAACCACCTAAAACAGGAATATCTAATTTGTCTATTTTAAGGTCACCATCACTATAACCGGAATTGGTATGGGTATAGACTACTTCTGGTCTCAGATAAAATTTATCTCCCAATTTTCCATACAATCCAATGTGATAGCCAACATTGGCATCCGGATTTTGTATCGCTTCCCCAACAGCTCCAAGATAATCTCCATTGGAACTATAGTTTAGTCCTGCTTTAATACCAAAACCTGATTTTTTTTGTGCAAATGTGGATAAACATCCTGCTAACAATAGTATAATTACTAGTGTATTTTTCATAATGTTCTCGTTTTTATTGCTTTGCGGCATCTAAAACGGAATCGCACGTTTTTATGCCTTTCTTTTTAAGACCCTTAAAACGGCCTTTTCTATGGCCTTATTATCCAATCCATATTTTTCCATTAACTGATCGGGGGTACCACTTTCACCAAAAGTATCTTGTGTGGCAATAAATTCCTGAGGTACAGGATATTTTGTGGTTAAAGTCCTTGCCACACTTTCTCCAAGTCCACCTAAATAATTATGCTCCTCTGCAGTTACTATGGCACCGGTCTTTTTTACTGATTTAATTATGGCTTCCTCATCCAATGGCTTAATGGTATGTATGTTAATTACTTCGACTGAAATACCTTTACTTTCCAGATTTTCAGCTGCAATTAATGATTGCCAGACTAAATGTCCTGTGGCCACTATGGTAACATCCGAACCTTCATTTAAAAGAAGTGCTTTTCCTATCTCAAAATTCTGGTCTGCAGGAGTAAAATTAGCTACTGCAGGTCTTCCAAATCTCAAATATACCGGCCCTTCATGTTCTGCAATAGCTATGGTGGCGGCTTTTGTCTGATTGAAATCACAGGGGTTAATCACGGTCATACCGGGTAACATTTTCATTAATCCAATATCTTCAAGAATCTGGTGGGTTGCTCCATCCTCGCCAAGGGTTATACCCGCATGTGAAGCACATATTTTCACATTCTTACCGGAGTAAGCTATTGACTGTCTGATTTGATCATAAACTCTGCCAGTAGAAAAGTTGGCAAAAGTTCCGGTAAAAGGGATATATCCTCCTATGGTAAGGCCAGCGGCAATACCCATCATATTTGCCTCTGCGATTCCAACCTGGAAAAAACGTTCAGGATTTTCATTTATGAATTCCTGAATTTTAAGAGAACCTACCAAATCAGCACAAAGAGCTACTACTTTTGGATTTGTGCGGCCGAGCACGGTCATACCGGCGCCGTATCCACTTCTAGTGTCCTTCTTTCCTTGATCTATATACTTTTTCATTAATTCGATTTTTCGTATTCAGGATTAATAGTCCCCGAGTGTTTCCGGATTCTGACTTAATGCAATTTCTAATTGTTCATCATTTGGAGCTTTACCATGCCATGCATGCGTATGCATCATAAAATCTACTCCATGACCCATTACAGTATCCATGATTACACAAACCGGTTTACCTTTACCCGTTCTTTGCTTCGCTTTTTTAAGGCCTAGTATTATTTCCTCCAGATTATTTCCATTTTTAATTTCCAGGGTATCCCATCCAAATGCTTCAAACTTTTTCTTTAAGTCACCCATAGGTAATACATCAGAGGTGGCGCCATCAATTTGTTGGCCATTATGATCAATGGTGGCTATTATGTTATCAACTTTATTTCCTGCAGCATACATAATCGCCTCCCAGTTCTGGCCTTCTTGTAATTCGCCGTCTCCATGCAGACTATATACCATGTGCTCATCATTATTTAATTTTTTTGCCAATGCTGCACCTATAGCAACAGACAGACCCTGTCCTAAGGAGCCGGAAGCAAT
The DNA here is from genome assembly GCA_905479615.1 of uncultured Eudoraea sp. Classification (GTDB taxonomy): domain Bacteria; phylum Bacteroidota; class Bacteroidia; order Flavobacteriales; family Flavobacteriaceae; genus Eudoraea. The sequence goes on along the minus strand of CAJQNH010000070.1, from coordinate 7,826 downwards.
GCGCACCCCGGGTAACCCTTCATGCGTCGCAGGATGACCTTGCAGGCGAGAATTCAATAATCTAAATGTTTGTAATTCTTCAACGGGGAAGTAACCTCGCCTGGCCAGTACACTGTAAAAAAGTGGAGAAATATGGCCGTTGGACAAAAAGAACAGATCTTCATCAATTCCATTCATGTCAAAACCTTCTTTTAAGTCCATGGTTTCATTATACAAGGCTACCATAAATTCTGTACATCCCAAAGAGCCTCCCGGGTGGCCGGAATTTACTTTATGTACCATGCGTACAATGTCTCGGCGAACTTGTGAAACAAGGTCTTGTAATTCCTTTAATTCTGACATTTTATCTTTGTTTTATCAGCTTCAAATGTAATGGCAAACTTTTGCCTGCACAAGAGTAGTTATAATATTTTATTAACGTTAGAACCATTAATGGAACTTTATTTTTTTGTTAAGTATTTTATGCAAGCCAGTTGAGTATATTTGCCATTGAATTCTTGCTTTGAAGTTTAAATTAGAACATACAGATTCCGGAACACAGGCCCGTGCGGGAGAAATAATAACCGACCACGGTGTAATTAAGACTCCGATATTTATGCCAGTGGGAACGGCCGGGTCTGTAAAAGGGGTACATCAGAGAGAACTTCGAGATGAAATAGATCCCGATATTATTTTGGGGAATACTTACCATTTATTTTTAAGGCCAAAAATTTCAATTTTGGAGCAGGCAGGCGGGCTTCATAAGTTTATGGGTTGGGATAGAAATATTCTAACGGATAGTGGGGGTTACCAGGTATACTCCCTATCTGCCAACAGGAAAATAAAGGAAGAAGGTGTAAAGTTCAAATCTCATATTGATGGCTCTTTACATATGTTTACTCCCGAAAATGTTATGGAAATTCAAAGGGCAATTGGAGCTGATATTATTATGGCCTTTGACGAGTGTACTCCATATCCCTGTGAATACAACTATGCAAAACAATCTATGCGCATGACCCACCGATGGTTAGACCGGTGTATAGCCCATTTGGAGACGATACCTTTAAAGTATGGCTTTTCGCAGTCGTTCTTTCCAATTGTACAAGGTTCTACTTTTAAGGACCTGAGGGTACAGTCTGCCGAGTACATTGCAAATGCCGGGGCAGAGGGTAATGCCATAGGCGGTCTATCCGTTGGAGAACCGGCGGAAGAAATGTATGCTATGACCGAGGTAGTATGTAATATTTTGCCTAAGGATAAACCGCGGTACCTTATGGGTGTGGGAACACCAATTAATATTTTAGAGAACATTGCGTTAGGAATAGATATGTTTGATTGTGTTATGCCCACCAGAAATGCAAGGAATGGCATGTTGTTTACGGCACATGGAACTATTAATATAAAAAATAAAAAATGGGAGAATGATTTTTCCCAGATTGATGAAGAGGGAACTACCTTCGTTGATAGAGAATACTCCAAAGCATATTTACGGCATTTATTTGCGGCAAATGAATATTTGGGGAAACAAATTGCGACTATTCACAACCTTGGTTTTTATATGCGATTAGTACGGGAGGCCAGAAATCATATTTTGGAAGGAACTTTTTCAAAATGGAAAGATCAGATGGTTCGGCAGATGGATAAGAGATTATAAGTATGACAATATTAGATAAATACATACTAAAACGGTATCTGGCCACTTTTGGAACGATGTTGTTGCTTTTTATACCTATTGGCATCATGCTTAATCTGGCTGAGCAGATAGGGAAGATGATAGACAATGAAGCTCCTCTGAATGAAATTCTTATTTACTATCTCAACTTTACCATATACATTGGTAGTTTGTTGTTTCCGATTTTTTTGTTTCTATCAATTATTTTCTTTACCTCCAAATTGGCTAATAATACGGAAATAGTAGCTATTCTGAGTTCCGGAGTTTCATATAGCCGCTTTTTGCGACCCTACTGGATAGGAGCAAGTATAATTGCGGTGTTGATGTTTTTTATGGGAATGTTCATTGTGCCTAATGCGAGTAAAGGGTATAATGAGTTTAAGTTTGAATATTTAAAAAGAGGTAGAAAAGACCGGGTAACCAGTAATATTTTTAACCAGCTCAATGAAAATGATTTTATATATGTCAGTAGTTTTGATCCTGCAAGAAGAATAGGTTACAATTTTACTTTTGAACACTTTAATGATCAAAATCAACTGGATTATAAGATATCTGCAAGCAATATTCGCTGGGTGCCAAAAGACAGCTTATATAGATTAACGTCATACACTAAAAGGAAGATAAGGGCAAATGCTGAGATTATTGAGAAAAAAAGAAGGCTGGATACTTTATTCATATTTAATATTGAAGACTTAACGCCAGTTTCCTATGTGGCTGAGACCAAGAATTTATTTGAACTTGATGAATTTATCGAGGTTCAGAAAAATAAAGGAGCGTCAAATATCAACACTTACATTTTAGTAAAATACAGACGGTGGGTACTGCCAATTACCGCTTTTATTCTTACTGTTATAGGGGTGGCTGTTTCTTCGGTGAAACGCCGCGGTGGGATGGGTGTAAACCTTGCCTTTGGAATTGGGGTTGCCTTTATTTATATATTTTTTGACAAAGTTTTTGGTACTCTGGCTGAGCAATCTGGCTTTTCTCCTTTACTGGCCGTAATAATACCTAATCTGGTATTTGGTATTTTAGGGTATTATTTACTTAAAAATGCCAAACGATAAGTTAAAAAACTACCTGCATCTTCACCTGATTGTATTTATTTGGGGCTTTACGGCAGTACTCGGGAAGTTAATTTCAATAGATGCAATGCCTTTGGTCTGGTACCGAATGCTAATTGCCTCTTCTTTGGTTGGAGTTTTTATTTTATTTAAGCAATATTCCCTTAGGGTAAGTAATAAAACTTTAATGGTTATGTTGACGGGCGGTGTTATAATAGCGTTGCACTGGGTCATGTTTTTTAAAGCAATTAAAGTGTCTAATGTATCCATTGCATTGGTAACAATGTCTGCTGGCGCATTGTTTACCGCATTTCTCGAGCCAATATGGTATGGCAGGAAAATAATTTGGTATGAAGTGGTATTTGGTTTGATGGTTGTTTTTGGTTTATACCTTATATTTAATGTAAGCACTTCTTATAGTCTAGGTATGGGCCTGGCTCTTATTTCCGCTCTCCTGGGAGCTATTTTTACCTTAATTAACGGACAATTAATTAAAACAAATAAGCCGTCGACAATATCTTTTTACGAACTAATGAGTGGTGCACTTTTTATTTCAATTTATCTGGCAATAAACAGATCCTTCAATAAAGACTTTTTTATGCTCCCATTAAGTGATTGGTTTTTCATTTTTATCCTGGCCTCTGTATGTACGGCATATGCCTTTATTGCCGCAATAAGAGTTATGAGATTTATCAGTCCATATACCGTTATGCTAACTACAAATTTGGAACCGGTTTACGGTATTTTCCTGGCGCTTTTAATCTTTGGACAAAGCGAAAAAATGAGCCCGCTTTTTTATGTTGGAGCGCTCATTATAATTACTACCATAATTGCTAATGGTATCTTAAAGAATAGGGGAAATTCTAATACTAAAAATGGAATAAAAGGTTAGGATTTGTGATGTGTTTATTTATTTAATGTATAAGACCACATAAAATTTTATATTTGTTCAGACAATCAAACTAATGCTATCTTTAGAAATAGTTAAAACCTTTTTTAATGGAATATTTGGAATTTGAACTTCCTATTAAGGAATTGGTAGAGCAATTGGAAAAATGCCAGATTATTGGCGAGGAGAGTGAAGTTGATGTAACTGAGACCTGCCGGCAAATTGAAAAAAAATTAGACGAAACGAGGAAAGATATCTATAAAAATCTTACCGCATGGCAGAGGGTGCAACTTTCAAGGCATCCAAACAGGCCTTATACTTTGGATTATATTAAAGCCATTTGTGGAGATACCTTTCTAGAATTACATGGTGACAGGAATGTGAAAGACGATAAAGCCATGATTGGTGGTCTGGGTAAAATTGGCAGCCAAAGTTATATGTTTATTGGCCAACAGAAGGGGTATAATACAAAGACCAGGCAGTACAGGAATTTTGGGATGGCTAATCCTGAAGGATATAGGAAAGCGCACAGACTTATGAGATCTGCTGAAAAATTCGGAATCCCTGTTGTTTGTTTAATAGATACTCCTGGTGCTTATCCGGGTATTGAAGCCGAACAGCGAGGACAAGGGGAGGCTATAGCCAGGAACATACTTGAAATGACCCGCCTTAAAGTGCCAATTATTGTGTTGATAATTGGGGAAGGTGCCTCCGGCGGTGCCTTGGGAATAGGAGTAGGTGACAGGGTATTGATGCTCGAAAATACCTGGTACTCTGTAATATCGCCTGAATCCTGTTCATCAATTTTATGGAGAAGTTGGGAGTACAAGGAAATTGCGGCTGAGGCATTAAAACTTACCGCGACAGATATGAAAAAATTAAAACTAATAGATGAAATTGTTAGGGAACCAGCTGGTGGTGCTCATAGTAACAGAGAAAAAACTTTTGAGATCGTAAAAAATAAAATTGCTAAGAATTATGATGATCTAAAAAAGTTATCACCAAAAGAACTGGTTACAGCCCGAATGGATAAATACGCAAATATGGGCGTATTTAACGGCTAATCAACGTTTTTATCAGGATGAATAAAATCCGGGGAATTCATTCTCCGGATTTTTTTGGTTATCAACACAATTTCGTAACTTATCAACATACTAAATGTTAATTAACGGTTGATATCCGATAAGCTTAATTTAAAGTTAACTTAAGGTTAATTGCATACTTTTACCCCCATGGAAAAACCCAACCCCATTATTGGTCATAAAATAGGCAAGCCAGCAATCATCAACCTTGAGAAAGGTAAGATACCCCCTCAAGCTGTTGATTTAGAGGAAGTTGTACTTGGCGCAATGATGATTGATAAGAAAGGGGTGGATGAGGTTATAGATATTTTGCATCCTGATGCATTTTATAAAGATGCACATCGATATATATACGAAGCTATCTTTAAACTGTTCGAAAGTTCGGAACCTGTGGATTTATTAACCGTTTCCAGCCAACTAAGGAAGGATGAGCGACTTGAGGCCGTGGGGGGAGATTTTTATTTAATAAAATTGACTCAAAAAGTAGCTTCATCTGCACATATTGAGTTCCATGCAAGGATTATTCTTCAAAAGTACATTCAGCGTAGCCTAATTAAAATTTCCAGTGAAATTATTGAGGATGCTTATACAGATTCAACCGATGTTTTTGACCTTTTGGATAGCGCGGAATCAAAATTATATGAAGTTACCCAGGGAAATTTAAAGCGTTCTGCTGAAACAGCACAAAACCTGGTGATTCAGGCAAAAAAGAAAATAGAAGAAATATCAAATAAAGATGGTTTAAGCGGAATTCCTTCCGGATTTGATAAGGTAGACAAACTTACTTCCGGATGGCAGCCAAGTGATTTGATAATTATAGCTGCGCGACCAGGTATGGGTAAAACTGCGCTCACTCTTTCAATGGCGAGGAATATGGCTGTCAATTCCAATATCCCCGTAGCCTTTTTCTCTTTGGAGATGTCTTCGGTTCAGTTAATCACCAGGCTGATATCATCAGAAACCGGTTTGCCATCAGAGAAACTAAGAACGGGAAGACTGGAAAAACATGAATGGGAACAACTAAATGTAAAAGTAAAAGCACTTGAAAATGCCCCCTTATTTATAGACGATACGCCTTCACTATCCATTTTTGATCTTAGAGCAAAAGCAAGAAGATTAGCATCACAGCATAAAATTAAACTAATAGTTCTTGATTATTTGCAGCTAATGACAGCGGGTGGCAGCCAAAAAGGGGGAAATAGGGAACAGGAGATTTCAACTATTTCGAGAAATTTAAAGGCCCTGGCTAAAGAATTAAATGTTCCGGTAATTGCTTTGTCTCAACTTTCAAGGGCAGTGGAAACACGCGGAGGTAGTAAAAGACCAATATTGTCGGATCTCCGGGAATCTGGTGCTATAGAGCAGGATGCAGATATCGTTTCCTTTATTTATCGCCCCGAATATTATAAAATTGATGAATGGGATGATGAAGAGCGAACACCTACCCAGGGACAGGCAGAGTTCATTGTAGCTAAACACAGGAATGGTGGTTTAGATAATATTAGGTTAAAGTTCATTGCACAACTGGGTAAATTTGATAACTTGGATGACTTTGATTCGCCATTTGAGTTTCAGTCAAAGATGAATATAGATGGGGATAATCCATTCATTACAAAAAACCTTCCGAATGCCGAAGAAGCTTTTGGAAGTACTATGAATGAGGATTCCGATGTAGACACGGATGACAATGATGTACCTTTTTAAAACCTGTTTGCTCCAATTTAGAAAGCCTTCCGCTACGACCTTTCTGGTACTAATTCTATTTCTTTTTTTGGCTTCCTTTCAATCCAGAGCTTCTACAATTCTCATCCCAATGGATGCGGAAAGTCAGGAAAACCATTTAAAAGCATACGGTATTACTTACTGGGTATTAACTAAACAACAAAAGGTACAATGGTTACTCAACTACAGGGGAGGTTCATTTTTATTACCCGATGGAGAAAGTATCAGGAAAGAGTGCCAGATTAGAGGTGTTACCTATGAAATCTTATCAGACGGACAAACACAATCAATTCTCGATGGGATAAGTAGTCCGTCTAAAAATCAGGAAGCAGTGATTCTTGAAAAAGCACCAAAAATAGCGGTTTACTCGCCTAAGAATAATCAGCCATGGGATGATGCAGTAACCATGGCATTGACTTATGCGGAAATTCCTTATATCACTATTTACGACGAAGAAGTACTTGATAATAAACTTGTTTTATACGATTGGCTTCATTTACATCATGAAGATTTTACAGGGCAATATGGTAAATTTTATGGGGCATACAGGGCCGCTCCATGGTATATTGAGGGGAAGCAGGAAGCTGAAGCCTTAGCGGCAAAGCTTGGATACAATAAGGTTTCAGAAGAGAAAAGAGCGGTTGTACTCAAAATAAGAAATTATGTAATAGGTGGAGGATTTATGTTTGCAATGTGCTCCGCAACGGATAGTTTCGATATTGCTCTTGCTGCAGATGGAGTTGATATTTGCGAACCTATGTTTGATGGGGATCCGTCAGATGCTAATTATCAAAGCAAGCTTGATTTTAAAAGGACCTTTGCTTTTACCGATTTTACATTAGAAAGAAACCCATTGCGCTATGAATTTTCATCTATTGATATGACCAGTAAACGCAGCAATGTTGCAAAGGAAACTGATTATTTTAGCTTGATGGATTTTTCCGCAAAATGGGACCCTGTTCCAACTATGCTGTGCCAGAATCATACCTCTTTGGTTAAAGGTTTTATGGGGCAGACAACGGCTTTTGCGAGAGATGAAGTTAAGGCAACTGTACTCGTCTTAGGGGAAAATAAAATTAATGGTGAAGCGCGATATATTCATGGTATAAAGGGTAAAGGGTTTTTCACTTTCTACGGAGGCCATGATCCGGAAGACTACCAGCATAGGGTAGGGGATCCTAAGACTGAATTGGAACTTCATCCAAATTCACCCGGCTACCGGCTTATTTTAAACAATGTTTTATTTCCGGCAGCACGTAAGAAAAAACAAAAGACCTAACTTTTATCCATTATTAGTTTTTTCAGGATATGCTCTACCCCAAAATCATCATTGCTCAGGGTCCTGTAATTTGCTGCTTTTAAAACATTTGGGTGTGAATTAGCCATAGCAAAGCTGTATTTTGCCATGGAAAGCATTTCCA
>CAJQNH010000069.1 GCA_905479615.1 uncultured Eudoraea sp. | reverse complement strand
ATTTTTTTTAATTCTAGTGTCATAAACTTAAAAAAATGACTTCTTTCCCGATTAGTTGGCAAAAAAATAACGAAACTATTAATTATTTACGCTTTTAAAATTGTAAATTTGTTTAACGATTACATATAAATAATGAACAATGTAAAAAAATATTTCAGTATTCGCGACTTGGAAAACCTGTCCGGTATAAAAGCTCATACCATACGAATCTGGGAAAAAAGATACGAGTTATTGTCACCAGAGCGAACCAGTACTAACATTAGGACCTATAGTCTGGCAAGTCTGCAGAAATTGTTGAATATTACCCTCCTCTATAATAACGGTTATAAAATATCTAAGATTGCAAAACTACAAGAGACAGACATTCCTCTGCTCGTGAGGGAGATCGTGGCTAAAAGCAGCACTAATAATCATGCAATCAATGCCTTTAAATTATCCATGATTAATTTTGACCTGTCATTATTCCAAAATACCTATAGCAGCCTTCTTGCAGAAAAATCATTTAGAGATATTTTTTGGGAGTATTTTATTCCTTTTTTAAATGAACTTGGCTTATTATGGCAAACAGACACCATTAGCCCTGCACATGAACATTTTATTACTAATTTGATTAAACAGAAGATTTATACGAGTACCGAAAAATTGCAGTTGATAGAACCGACTAATAATGACAAGGTATTCGTTCTTTTTCTACCTGAAAATGAAATTCATGAAATTGGACTTCTATTTCTTAATTATGAAATAATTCTTCATGGCTACAAAACTATTTATCTGGGCCAGACTATGCCTTTAGAAAATCTGGCAGACCTTGAAAATTATTATACTAATATACATTATTTATCCTATTTCACTGTGGTACCAAATAAAGACAAATTAAGTAAATACATTGATGAATTTACAAAATTTCTAAACCAGAATAATTCCAGTTTATGGATTTTAGGCAGGCAAGTTCAGCACATAAATAAAGAAAAACTTCCACTGCACATTCGTACCTTTGACTCCATCGAACAATTGTCTAAAGCATTATAGTTGCTAATAGCTTTCATACCATGAATTTCAACAAGAAAAAAGTTGTAATCATTGGATCTGGATTTTCATCCCTTTCCGCAGCCTGCTATCTGGCTAAAAAAGACTTTAGTGTTAGTCTTTTTGAAAAAAATGATACGGTTGGTGGAAGAGCCCGTCAGCTTATTAAAGATGGGTTTACCTTTGATATTGGTCCTAGTTGGTACTGGATGCCCGATATTTTCGATCGCTTCTTTGCAGATTTTGGCAAACAAACCTCCGATTACTATCAATTGGATAAATTAAGCCCTGCTTATAAAATCTTTTTTGATGACGAGATTATAACTATCGGGGATTGTATGGATAAAATTTGTAAGGAATTTGAACGTATTGAAAAAGGCAGTTCCGCGCATCTAAAAAAATTTATCGCCAAGGCGCAAAAAAATTATGATATTGCCATCAATGAAATTGTCTATCGCCCCGGACTATCTCCATTAGAGTTAGTAACCAAGGATACGATAATAAGAGTAGACCAATTCTTTAAAACAATAAGTCAGGAAGTCCGAAAAAAAATTAAAAACCCAAAACTTATTTCCACACTGGAATTTCCGGTATTATTTCTTGGAGCAAAGCCCAGCAACACCCCCGCTTTTTACAGTTTTATGAATTTTGCAGATTTTGGCCTCGGAACATGGCATCCTAAAGGAGGAATGTACCAGATAATTCTTGCAATGAAAAGTTTAGCCTTGGAGTTAGGGGTTACGATTCACACAGATAGCCCAGTAGATAAGATCATAGTGAGGGAGGGTAAGGCAACCGGGATATTAGTGAATTCTGAAGAAATAGATGCTGATATAGTGTTAAGTGGTGCCGATTATCATCATACAGAAACCTTATTGGATGGCCCTTATCGGCAATATTCTGAAAAATATTGGCAAAGAAAAACCTTTGCCCCTTCCTCTTTGTTATTTTTTATTGGGTTTGACAAAAAATTAGAAAATATAGAACATCATAATTTGTTTTTTGATACAGATTTTGGTCAGCACGCCTCAGAAATTTATGACAATCCCAAATGGCCATCCAGACCTTTGTTTTATGCGAACTTTCCTTCAGTAACGGATAAAAGCATGGCTCCCGATAGCCAGGAAACCGGTTTTTTCCTGATTCCAATAGCCCCGGGATTAGAGGATACGCCAGAACTTAGGGACCAATACTTTCATATTATATTGAAAAGATTCCAGGAGCGTACAGGGCAGAGTGTAGAAAATAATATTATATTTAAAAAGTCTTTTTGTGTAAATGACTTTAAAGAACAGTATAACTCCTATAAAGGAAATGCTTATGGTATGGCAAATACTTTATCACAAACTGCTTTTATGAGACCAGGATTGAAGAGTAAAAAAATTAAAAATCTATTTTTTACCGGCCAACTGACAGTTCCCGGGCCGGGAGTTCCTCCTTCTTTAATTTCGGGAAAATTAGTTTCTGAGTTAATAGAGAAAAATAATTAATCGTTAGTTAATGAAAGAAATTTACGATCATATTTCCTTTGAATGCAGCAAAATTGTTACTCAAGCTTACAGTACATCTTTTTCGCTAGCTACAAAAATGTTGTCCACTTCCATAAGGAGTGACATATACAACATATATGGTTTTGTTAGATGTGCCGACGAAATAGTCGATGCATTTCATGACTATGACAAAGAGACATTATTCAACAAATTTGAAGAGGATCTTGAGACAAGCTTAAAAGACAAAATAAGCCTTAATCCGATACTAAATGCATTTCAACATACTTACCATAAATACAAAATTCCACATCATTTGGTTAGCTCATTTATGAAAAGTATGAGAATGGATCTCAATAAGAGCGTATATAGTACAGAAGCAGAATTTAAAGAATACATTTACGGATCTGCGGATGTTGTGGGTCTAATGTGTCTTCGCGTTTTTGTGAAAGGGAACGATGAGCGCTATGAAGCCCTTAAAGTTTCTGCCATGGCTTTGGGATCTGCCTTTCAAAAGGTTAATTTTCTCAGGGACCTTAAGGCAGATTATGAAAATTTAAACCGTTCTTATTTTCCAAATACGAACCTCATGGAATTAGATGAAACGTCTAAGCTGAGGATTGTTGAAGAAATAAAAGCAGATTTTAAAATGGGATATGAAGGAATAATTCAACTTCCAAATGAAGCAAAATTTGGTGTTTATACCGCTTATAAATATTATTATAAATTGCTGCGTAAATTACAAAAAACACCATCTTTGGAAATTAAAAATGCAAGAATACGGGTACCTAACTATCAAAAATTCGGGCTACTTGCAAAGTCCTATGTAAATTATAAACTGAACTTATATTAACATGAAAGTTGTAATTTGGATCTTAATTTTCCTTGGCACATTTGGTTTTATGGAGTTTATGGCCTGGTTTACTCACAAGTACATAATGCATGGATTTTTATGGACTTTACACAGAGATCATCATAAAAAAGATCATGAATCCTGGTTTGAACGCAATGATGCTTTCTTTATTTTTTATGCAGTTGTGAGCATGACCTTCTTTTATTTGGCTTCCTATACATCCTTCTGGTACGGATGGCCATTAGGCTTTGGAATTATGGCGTACGGAGCCACTTACTTCTTAGTCCATGACATCTTTATTCACCAACGATTTAAAATGTTTAGAAACGCCAATAACTGGTATGCCAAAGGTGTACGTAGGGCACATAAAATGCACCATAAGCATATTGGTAAAGAAGAAGGAGAGTGTTTTGGTATGTTGATTGTTCCCTTTAAGTATTTTAAGAAATAAATGGTCTTAATATAGTAGTGAATATCTAAGCTTCCGAAATCTTATAATTATTTTAAGAGACCATCCAATAAACTACGAACGCTTTCTGAGTTCCAATCAGCAGACCCTGTCTCTGCTATAACAATATTCCCTTTTTTATCGATAACAAAAGTTGTTGGCAAAGCTCCAGAATATAAGGTTTTTGGTGTAAAGCCAGATTCGAAATAAACCGGTAAATTGTAATTTTTCTTAATTATGAATTTAGACACCTTTTCTTTTTTATCCCGGGCAATAAATAAAAATGTAACCTTCTCACCATACGCGTCATATAACAATTGTAAATCAGGCATTTCTGCAACACATGGTGGACACCATGTAGCCCAGAAATTAATAAATATAACATCTCCCTTGTAGTCTGAGAGATTCACCGAACTACCTTTTGAATTCAACAGTTTAAAATCATAATCCTCTAAAAACTGCTGAGCTCTCTCAGCAACAGGAACAGGATTGTGAGATATTAACCTGTTAAGATATACTTTGGCGTGAAAACCTATCGGAGTAAAAAAATAAAGCGCCAATGCCAGAATAATAGCAATATTGACTAGTTGTGTTCTTTTTAATTTCACTTCTAATTTATTAATTCATTGAGTAGATTATAGATTGTTTTATTATCCCAATCGGCAATTCCTACTTGTTTTACCCTAATATTGCCTTTTTGATCAATTATATAGGACGATGGCGGCTTAAGAATAGTTAAGGGGGATCTCTCACCAATAATAAGATAGGTTACCGGAAAAGTAAATTTATTTTCAATCATGAACTCTTCTACGGGAAGTCGCTCTTCATCGGTTATAATATAAAAATCGACTTTATCTTTATATTTATCATATAGGTTCTGTATACTTTTGAGTTCTGCCGCACATGGCAATCGCCATGAGGCCCAGAAATTTATAAAAACTATATTCCCTTTCGATTTTTCAAAATTGAAGAACTCCCAATTCGCATTTTTTAACTTCCAGTTATAATCTGTTATTTGTTGTTGTTCGTCAACTTCAATAACCTCGGGGCGAAAGGAAAATATTTGGTTCAATAAAACTTTACCATGATACCCAAGCGGGGTCACAAAAAAAGAAAGCACGAAAGCCATTAATAGAATATTTAAAATGGTTTTCCTGCTTACTTTCATTTTATTACGGTTTGACAAAACTAAATAACTCCCGAGATATATCGGGAGTTATTTTACTTAATTTCAGATGTAATTTATGCCGCATTATCTTTCTTTATTACATTAAGAGCAGAACCTTCACGGAACCATTCAATCTGCTGCAGATTGTAGGTGTGTTTCGCTTGGATTAAATCCTTTGATCCGTCCGCATGCACAACTTCAATTGTCAATGGTTTATCCGGAGTAAATTCTTTAATATCAATAAAGTTAAAGGTGTCATCTTCCTGGATAAGGTCATAATCACTTTCATTCGTAAAAGTCAATGCTAACATCCCCTGTTTTTTCAGATTGGTTTCGTGAATACGTGCAAAAGACTTTACAATGACCGCTGCTACCCCTAAATGTCTGGGTTGCATAGCCGCATGTTCACGGGAAGACCCTTCACCATAATTATGATCTCCAACTACAATGGTCTTTATCCCCTTGGCCTTATACGCTCTCTGCGTATCTGGTACGCCACCATATTCTCCGCTTAGTTGATTCTTTACAAAATTGGTCTTTTTGTTAAAAGCATTTACCGCGCCTATCAAGGTATTATTTGCAATATTATCCAAATGCCCACGGTATCTGAGCCATGGACCAGCCATTGAAATATGGTCTGTTGTGCATTTACCAAATGCTTTAATAAGAAGCTTCATATTTTGAAGACTATCCGAAGAAATTGGCACAAAAGGTTCCAAAACCTCAAGCCTCTCAGAATCTTTTGCTACGACTACTTCAACGCCAC
>CAJQNH010000068.1 GCA_905479615.1 uncultured Eudoraea sp. | reverse complement strand
TTTACTTAAAGCTCTTATCCTTGTTTTCTTAATGATGTGGTTTCGGTGGACGTTCCCCAGGTTAAGAATAGATCAACTTCTTACCTTGGAATGGAAGTATTTATTGCCTTTAAACCTGGCAAATATTATGTTAATGGCCTTACTCGTTTGGCTTAATTTAACTATAAGTTTTTAAAATTATGAGTTACTTTTCAGATATCTATAGAGGCATAAAAACCTTGCTCACCGGTATGAGTGTTACCGGGAAGTATTTTGTGACCTCCAGGAAGGGCGCCATTACTCAGCAATATCCCGATAATAGAGAAACTCTTAAGATGTTTGATCGTTTTCGAGGTGAGGTCATTATGCCACATAATGAAAATAATGAGCATCGATGTACAGGCTGTCAAAAATGTGAAATAGCCTGCCCAAATGGAACCATTGAAATCATATGGGACAGGGGTATTGATGAAAATACCGGTAAAAAGAAGAAAAAAATAGATCAGTTTGTATATCATTTAAGCATGTGTACCATGTGCGGACTCTGCATAGATGTCTGCCCTACAGATGCAATTAAATGGGGTCAGAATTTTGAGAATTCAGTGTATGACCGAACTGCACTAACCAGAGTTTTAAACGAACCGGATTCCAAATTACAAGCCGGTGTAGAAGATTAAGTATGGAAAGAATTATTTTTTATTGCCTGGCTGCCGTAATCATTGCATTTGGGATTGCCTCAGTAACTAGCAGAAAAATGCTTCGTTCTGTGATTTACCTTTCTTTTGTTCTGATAAGTATCGCTGGGATTTTCTTTTTAGTAGATTATAATTTTCTTGCTGCCATTCAACTAACGGTCTACGCAGGTGGAATTGTTGTGCTCATCATATTTTCAGTATTGCTGGTACACCATATTGAAATGGAATTAGAAATGGCCAAAGCATCTAAAAAAATAGTGACGGCTATTGCCTGTTTAATTGGGTTGGGCGTTTTTTTAAGGGCCATATACACATATGATTTTAATGTGATCGATAACTCTATAACTACCACCACGGCAGATATTGGTACCGGACTACTAAGTTATGAGGCCGGTGGATTTATATTGCCATTCGAGGTGATTAGTGTACTCTTATTGGCGGCAATGATAGGAGCCATAGTAATTGCCAAAGGAAGTAAATTAACCGAGAAAAATAACCAACCATAATGATATCCGGAATAAGCATATATGAGATTCTTACAGTAACTTCAATCCTTTTTTTTATAGGGGTATATGGCTTTATCACAAGAACCAATCTCATCTCCATTTTAATTTCCGTTGAATTAATGCTAAATGCCTCAGTAGTAAACTTCGTGATCATTAACAAATATTTGTTTCCTGAAGTCCTGCAGGGTGTTTATTTTTCAATTTTTATTATTGCTGTAGCAGCTGCAGAAACAGCTCTTGCCGTCTCTATTATTATTAATCTGTACAGGCAAATTAGCTCCGTGGAAGTCAAGGACGTTGAAACTATGAAATACTAATACAACCGAGTATGAACCTGAACTACATCATCTTAATTCCAGTAATACCGCTGGTGGTATTTTTGATCCTCGGCCTTTTTTATAATAAAATTAAACCGGCAGTTTCCGGATATGTAGGGGTTTTGGGTTTACTTATCTCCACCTCCCTGGCATTTTATACAGCCTATAATTACTTTTTCGTAATCGGAAAAACAGCAGGAATTTATCAAACTATTGTAGAAAAAACAGTTTGGATGAACTTTTCAGATAGCCTTCGAATTGATATGGGAATTCTGGTAGATCCTATTTCTGTTATGATGCTAATTGTAGTTTCTGTAATATCCTTAATGGTTCATATTTATAGCAGAGGCTATATGAAGGGCGATCCGGGGTACACCAAATACTTCGCCTTTCTATCCTTGTTCACATTTTCCATGTATGGCTTGGTTTTAGCAACCAATCTATTCCAAATTTACATCTTCTGGGAATTGGTTGGTGTATCCTCCTATTTATTAATAGGTTATTATTATACCAAGGAATCTGCCGTTGCTGCAGCTAAAAAGGCCTTTATTGTTACCCGTTTTGCAGATCTGGGCTTTCTAATAGGAATCTTGATTATTGGTTACTATACCGGGACATTTGATTTTGAAACTTTGAATAATCCTGAAGGAGCCAGCATTTTAAACTGGGCATCCACTTCGTTCATGGGACTATCTGCGCTTACTTGGGCGCTGATTTTGATCTTTATTGGAGGGGCAGGAAAATCGGCTATGTTTCCCTTGCATATCTGGTTACCGGATGCTATGGAAGGACCAACTCCGGTTTCGGCATTGATCCACGCAGCTACCATGGTTGTTGCGGGTGTTTACCTGGTAGCTCGTTTATTCCCTATGTACTATTTTATTGAAGATGGCTTTGCATTAAATATTGTGGCCTTTGTAGGAGCTTTTACCGCTCTTTTTGCCGCTGTAATTGCAATCACACAAACAGATATTAAAAGGGTCCTGGCATTTTCAACCATGTCCCAATTGGGCTATATGATGCTTGCCCTGGGGGTTTCAGGATACGAAGGGCATGAAGGGTTAGGTTATATGGCGTCTATGTTCCATCTGTTTACCCATGCCATGTTCAAAGCATTGCTGTTTTTATGCGCTGGTTCTGTGATTCATGCTATTCACAGTAATTTCCTTAAAGACATGGGTGGATTGCGAAAATACATGCCAATTACAAATATTACATTTTTAATAGCGGCCCTGGCTATTGCAGGGGTGCCCCCTTTAGCCGGATTTTGGAGTAAAGATGAAATTCTTGTAGCTGCTTTTGAACACAATAAGTTCCTGTATATAATTGGATTATTCGTTGCCGGTCTTACCGCATTTTACATATTTAGAATCTATTTTGGAATATTTTGGGGAAAAGAAGGTGCTTACAAAAATAAACCGCACGAATCTCCATGGTCAATGACTACTCCCCTTTTAATATTAGCCTTTTTAAGTATCGTGGGAGGGTTTATTCCATTTGGTGAATTTATTAGTGCAGATCAAGCTGGGTTTGAAGCTCATATGAATTATCCCTTAGCTGCCATTGCAGTATTTGCCGGACTAATTGGAATTGGTCTTTCCTGGCTATTTTATAAAAAAGAAAATGAACTCGCAGATAAATTTGCAAATCGTTTAGGAGTACTCTTTATATGGGCTTCTAATAAATTTTATTTTGATGAACTATATCTGTTTGTCACAAAAAAAATACTGTTTAATGGTGTTGCAAAATCCGCGGCAAGATTTGATAAAAAATATGTGGATGGAACAATGGTTGGGATTGGAAATCAAACTGTTAATACATCTGAGAAAATTAAAGGTTTACAGTCTGGTAAAGTCCAGGATTATGCTTTTGCATTTATTTCAGGAGCTGTAGTAATTGCTATTGTATTCATCTATATATGGACAAATTAAATTAATAATATGGATATTTTATCCCTTTTTATTGTATTTCCTGCATTAACTGTTTTGGTTTTGATTTTTACAAAAAATCTAAAACAGGCCAGAACGGTTGCTTTGGCAGGAAGTCTTGTTCAGCTGGGAATGGCAATTAACCTGCTGTTTTCTTACATCCAGGAGAGAGAGTTTAATGAAGCCATTATGGTTTTTACAAAAGATGTGGTTTGGTTCAAGAATTTCAATATTCATTATAATATTGGTGTTGATGGGATTTCCGTAGCTCTTTTATTATTGACTGCTATTGTAGTATTGGCAGGAGTCTTTATTTCCTGGAAAATGGAAGATTTACCTAAGGAGTTTTTCATATCACTAATTGTACTTTCCATTGGTGTTTATGGTTTCTTTATTTCCATTGACCTCTTTACGATGTTTGTATTCTTTGAGATTGCGGTCATACCAATGTATTTATTAATAGGCATTTGGGGTACCGGCCCAAAAGAATTCTCAGCAATGAAACTAACACTGATGCTTATGGGTGCATCTGCTGTACTTCTGGTTGGGATATTGGGCATTTACTTTAACTCAAATGCAGATGGAGGCGCATTGACATTTAATATCCTGGAAATAGCCAAAGTAAACATTCCTGTGGAAGCTCAAAGATTATTCTTCCCGATAACTTTTATTGGGTTTGCGGTAATTGGAGCCTTATTCCCGTTCCATACCTGGTCTCCTGACGGTCATGCGTCGGCGCCTACTGCAGTTTCTATGTTACATGCCGGGGTCCTTATGAAACTAGGCGGATATGGTGTATTTAGAGTAGCTATATTCTTGTTGCCAGAGGGAGCATTGCACTGGTCATGGTTCTTTATTATTTTAGCTGCCTTCGGTGTCATTTATGGAGCATTTGCAGCTATTAAACAGACAGATTTAAAGTACATTAATGCGTATTCCTCCGTGAGTCATTTAGGTCTGGTACTATTTGCATTGCTTATGTTGAATAAAACGGCCTGGAATGGTGCCATTCTGCAATCACTCTCTCATGGTTTTATGACAGCACTTTTCTTTGCTTTAATAGGGATGATTTACGGAAGAACACATACTCGTGATGTTACTAAATTAGGAGGACTGCTAAAGGTAATTCCTTTTATATCAGCGGTCTATGTTATTGCCGGATTAGCCTCATTGGGATTGCCTGGCTTTAGTGGTTTTGTCGCTGAAATGAACATCTTCGTAGGTGCTTTTGAAAAGGACGATATCTTTTATAGAATTGCTACTGTGGTAGCGGTCTCTGCAATAGTTGTAACAGCAGTATATATATTGCGTGTGGTTGGTATCATGTTAATGGGTCCCGTGAAAAACGAAGCCTACTTAAATCTTGAAAGAGTACGATGGTATGAAAAACTGGGTATTCTATTACTCCTTTTACCAATAATAGCAATTGGCATTGCGCCACTATGGCTAAGCGAAATGATCCTGAAAAGCCTGGATCCGTTTTTAAAAGGAGTTTTATAATTTGAAAATTAAATAACCAAAAATGAATTTTAGCAGCTTTTTATTAATGAGACAAGAAATTGCATTACTGGCAATTATCCTGCTTCTGGTAATAGCCGAGATTTTTATTCCAAAACACAAAAAAGTAAGCATAATACACCTCGTAGTATTTTTGTTTGGAATACACACCATTGTAGGATTTTTTGAGATTGATGAAAGTAATTTGTTTGGAGGAATGTTTCGCACCAACCACTTGATTCATTTTTTCAAAAACGTATTAAACATTGGAGTACTTATCCTGCTACTGCAGTCTGCAGACTGGATACAGGAAAAAATAATGAATCAGAATAAGGGTTCTGAATTCTTTATCTTATTGTTCTCCTCGTTGCTGGGAATTTATTTTATGATATCGGCAGGTGATTTTTTAATGTTCTATCTTGGGCTTGAGTTATCCACACTTCCGGTAGCTGCTCTAGCCGCTTATGAAACAATGAAAAGGATTTCAAGTGAATCAGGGATTAAACTAATACTTTCGTCCGCTTTTGCTTCCGGAATTTCGTTATTCGGTATTTCAATGCTCTACGCAACCACCGGTTCTATTTATTTCAGTGAAATTTCCCAAATGCTCACTTCAGCAGATTTAACCCTTCTTGGTGTAGTATTGTTGTTTGCAGGAATTAGCTTCAAGATTTCCTTAGTCCCATTTCATTTTTGGACTGCCGATGTTTATGAAGGAGCACCAATCAGTGTTGCCTCTTATTTATCGGTCATATCAAAAGGTGCGGCCGTTTTCATTTTAATGATATTATTATTTACCGTTTTACAGTCATTAGTTCATTTTTGGGAAAACATAATTTATGTAATTGCCATCGCCACAATGTTTATTGGGAATTTATTCGCTTTACGGCAACAAAATATGAAGCGTTTTTTGGCATTTTCATCTATAGCCCAAGCCGGGTTTATTTTACTTGGATTAATTGAGGGTTCCCAATTAGGCACCGCTACAGTAGTATACTTCGTACTTATATACATATTCTCCAATTTAGCAGCTTTTGGTGTGGTACAAGCCATTTCTTTACAAACCGGCAAGGAGCATATAAAAGATTATGAAGGTTTATACAGAACTAATCCCAACCTGAGTTTGGTACTCATGCTTGCGCTTTTTTCATTGGCTGGTATCCCTCCGGTAGCAGGGTTTTTTGGGAAATTCTTCCTTTTTACAGCTGCAGCGAGTAAAGGGTTCTACTTACTTGTATTTTTAGCGGTGGTGAATGTAACTATTTCTTTGTATTACTATTTGTTGGTGGTAAGGGCAATGTTTTTGCGTAAAGGTGATAATCCAATTCCATTTTTCAAAAATAAAATTTATATGAGAATTGGGCTGGTAATTACTGTCCTTGGTATATTGTTACTAGGTATATACAGTCCCTTATATAATTATATTTATGAATTAAGCAGTGCTTTTAATTAATGGTTATGAGTTTAGGAGGTAAACATTTATTCGGTAGTATTGACGAAACGAGAGTGACGTTCGTTGAAAAGAAAGTAACTACAGAACGCGTAGAATTTTTAAAAAAACTTTTGGAACATAACGGGTTCGAGGTCCTTATTCAGGAGGAAAAACGCATTTCGGAAGAAGTACCACAATTGTATACTATAGGAGTCACCGATATGGTATTCAATCCTACCATTTGGGTATATCAACGTAAACTGAAGACATTTGACGGACACAAAGTTTCACCCGATTATTGGAATCAACATTCAGAAATTACGCCACCCCAATATTGGAAAACCCCGAAGGATAATTAGCTTATCTGGCAGAATAATTGATGATTTTACCCATCCTAAAATCGTAATTTCATCGATTTTAACAGCAAATTAAGCCCCTATGGCAAGGTATTTGTTAACTTTACCCCGTAGAATTAGGGTTATGAAACACCAATATTTACTAACATTTTTTATTTTATCAGTTATTTGTGTGAACGCTCAAACTGATTTTCCAAAAACCCAGCCCTTAAAAATAGAGGCTGATAAAAACTTGGATTTAAAGAGTAGTCCCAATAGTGGGACAGGCTTGAAAATGCCATCTATGCTGGATTATAACCCCAATGCAAGTATTAGAGAAACCAAAAATTCAAGGAATGTAAAAATGCTTCCTGAAAAGGTGTTAAAGCAAGCAGGCTTTGATTTAAAATTGGATACCAAAGTTGGTGAGCGCCAAAATTCCAATTCCAAAAAGCACTTTGGAAATATGTATTTGGGTGATGTTAAAACTGGTGGTAGTTTCGTGGGTGTAGTTTGTCGCGATCATGAATATGTTGATGGTGATCGTGTGAGAGTCTACGTAAATGGGGAAGTGGCTGAGTACAATATCGTTCTTACAGGTGGTTTTAAAGGGGTAAATATAGACCTGCAAAAAGGTTTTAACCGACTAGAATTCGAAGCTTTAAACCAGGGCTCTTCCGGGCCAAATACAGCTCAGGTAAATGTTTATGATGATAAAGGGGCATTGATTCATTCTAATCAGTGGTTACTTTCAACTGGCGCCAAAGCGTCTTTAATCGTTGTAAGGCAATAAAATTCTACTCCCTACCTCAACCCCGGCCTATATGAAATCCTTGCTCTTTTGAGTACATCCTCTTTGTAATATGCCGCTTCTTTAAACTTTACCTTTGCGTAAGGCAATGCCTGATCATCAAAATGAGGTGATTTTGGATTACCACTTTGTCCCCCGGCCAAAATAGTTTTAGCGCTAACTTTTGAACCAAATTCAACTACCGCTACAAAACTATTCCCCCTGGTACCATATATCTTTTTAGTGTTATTACTATATCTGGCCCCATAGGCAGCAAGAGCACCCCAGCGACCAGATGATAATCCAATTGGAATACTGGGTTTGTCATCATCAAATTCCTGCCTGATATCACCATTTAAACGCTGATACCTGTTAACCTCACCCCAGGGAATATTCCAATTCCCAAAATCACTTTCTAATTGTGATACTACCTCCTTAAAAATTGACAATCGCTCTTCTAATGGTGATTCCGAACCGAAATAGGACATTAATTCCATATCGCTCATCGGTGCTGGTCGTATTCCATTTTTACCATACAATGTCCCGTAGAAATGTGCCAGGGTCATTGCTACAGATTCTTCAGAAGTTCTGTAATCCCAGTTCCGCAGTATGTTAATCGCCCCTGCAAGTTCAGGAAGTTCGGCCTCAGCTTCGTCGTAAGCAGATACCAAACCGGGGATTAATTTTGCAAACGCGGGCAGGTATGAATCATAAGCCAGAGAAATAAGGCTATCTATAGTATACCCGCTTTTATCCCTTAGCAATTCAATAGCATGAATACCGCGGAAATTTTCCTGATCTATGGACATATACTTCGGATAATTTTCTCGTTTTGGACTATCTTCCAAGGCTGCCGTAAAAGGAGTAGAATTACAATTTTGAATCCATCCGTTTTTGGGATTTAACACAAGGATATTTTCATCAACAGCATGCAATCCCTTCCAGTCAGTTTTTGGATTACTACCATCAACAGGTCGGCTAAAATCAAAAATGGTATCACGAACCGGTACAAAATTTCCATGAAAATATGCAATATTGCCATCGGCATCCGCATATACAGTATTATTAGAGGAGTTAGTGCGGATATCCATCATATTAAGAAAACCTTTATAATCCTTTTGCTTTGTTCTGATATAGGATTGCTCCAATGCTTTTATTGGTTCCCACATCATTGCTGAAGCCACAGGTGACTCATTTTCTTTATGGGTAACAGGTCCATGGTGTGTTCTATATATAGGGAACGTTTTTTCTTTCATTTCGCCTTTATCCGTATATTTTAAGATGACCTCTGTTTTAATCACAGGGCGCAATTCTTCTCCATACACATAAAAAAGCCCTTCTTCTTTCTCTTCAATTACCTCAACATACTCGTCCATTACATCTGTATAGGTTGATGTATGCATCCATCCCGTTTTCTCATTGAATCCCTGGTAAACAAAAAACTGCCCCCAGGTTACCGCACCATAAGCATTAAGGCCTTCCTCACTTACGACATGTACTTCTCCCCTGAAATAAAATGAAGTATGTGGGTTTATGAGTAACATGGCGTTACCACTTTGTGTTAATGTCCCGGAGATGGCAATACCATTGGATCCCTGAGGTTCTAATTCTTCTTCGCGTTTTTTAATTTCTGCTTCCTGAGTTTTAGTAAATGTCACTCCATCTTCATAAAAAGCACGTATTTTATTTGTATTTATACGCTCAATGTCTCCACCTATTGAGCCTTCACTAAAATACATTGGCATCCAGGGTTCAAATCTGGTTAATAGCTTAGGCTTCACCTCCGGGTGGGTGTGCAAATAGTAATTTATTCCATCGGCAAATGCATCACAGAGTTTTTTTAACCAATCAGGGCTACTATCATAATTCGCTATTGCCTCTTCTTTGCTCATGAACATATTTGCCCTGAGGTCACTGTATAATGCCTCTTTTCCTTCAACTTCCGCCAATCTGCCAATAGCCCATATATAGTTCTGTTCTACCCTGTTAAAATCGTCCTCACATTGGGCATAAAGTAAGCCAAATACGGCATCTGCATCAGTTTTACCATAAATATGGGGGATTCCAAAATCATCTCTTATAATGGTGATATTCCCGGCTTGTTCCTTCCATTTATCTATTTCAGAATGGCCTTGTGAAGTATTACATGATGCAAGTAGCCAAAGTAATAGGGAAAGTGATAGAAATTTGATATACTTAATTAGAGGGTTTTTCATTGGTGTTTCTATCTTTTTTTAATTAGAAAATAAAACTCTTTTTAGGCTTTTTTCAAAAACTGGGTTTTGAGAACAATCTGACTTTTACCTATTCTACATTCCACTTCCTGTGAATTGTTTGTTAGCCTTATATTCTTAATGATATTACCCCGTTTTAGGGTTTTAGACATACCCTTAATCTTCAAATCCTTGATAACATGTACATTATCTCCATCTTCAAGAATATTTCCGTTGCTGTCTTTGGATTCCATAAATTTATTTAAGTATATGTGAAATTAAAAGTATTAAAACTTATATGCTAATTCTTCCTTAAATTAGGATTAGGTCTAATAAATTTAGTCCTTGGACCGCAATTTTACTGTAAATTGCATCTTCTCACAATAAAATAGACCTAAATCTCCAATGTCAGACAAAAGAGTAAGTATTCTTAAAGCATTCAAAACCATTATCTGGCCCAGAAGAAATCTCGTTTTTATAGGTCTGGCATTGATAATAGTTAGCAAAGCTGCAAGTTTTGTTGCGCCATTGTCACTTAAATATTTAATGGATGACATTATTCCCAATAAAGATCTGGAATATCTAAAGCTCCTCTTAGGAGTCGTCATATTTGCAATTTTAATTCAGGCAGTAACTTCTTTTCTGTTAACAAAAATACTTAGTGTTCAGGCTCAGTATATGATCTCTGAATTAAGAGCCCAGGTACAGAAGAAAATTTTGTCTTTACCAATTCGATTTTTTGACAACACAAAATCAGGTGAATTGGTCTCGAGAATAATGACTGATGTGGAAGGCGTACGAAATCTTATTGGCACGGGATTGGTGCAGTTGGTAGGAGGGACCATTACTGCCGTAGTATCTTTAATTCTTTTGCTGGACATAAGCACAAGCATGACCCTGTTTGCGTTAATCCCACTTGCCATTTTTGCAATTATTGCTTTAAAGGCCTTTAAAATAATTAGACCAATATTCCGCAATAGGGGGAAAATTAACGCGGAAGTCACAGGCAGGCTTACAGAAACACTGGGAGGAATACGTGTTATCAAAGGTTTTAACGCTGAAGCCCAGGAACATGGCGTTTTTGAAGAAGGTGTACTCCGGTTGTTTGAAAATGTAAAAAAAAGTCTTACCGCAACCGCCTTTATGACCAGTTCTTCTACTTTTCTCCTGGGGCTTGCTACCACAGGCATAATGGGTATGGGAGGATATAAAATTATGATTGATGAACTCACAGTAGGTGAATTTTTAACGTTTACCTTTCTGTTGGGATTAATGATTGCCCCAATAGTGCAAATGAGTAATATTGGCAGTCAAATTACAGAAGCCTTGGCCGGGCTTGATCGAACAGAAGAATTGATGAACATGCAGCCTGAATCTAACAAAGAGGTACGCACTTTGGCGTTGAACGGGATTAAAGGAGATATGATATTTGACTCTGTTTCATTCGCATATGAAGAAGAAAAAGAAGTATTACATGATATTAGCTTTTCGGTAAACGCAGGTACCGTTGTGGCACTTGTAGGAAGTTCAGGATCTGGTAAAAGTACCATTGCCGGGCTTGCCGCAAGTTTCTTAACGCAACAGAGCGGTACAATAACAGTAGATGGTCAGGATTTATCAAAAGTAGACCTTAACAGTTTTCGTAAACACCTGGGCGTGGTACTGCAGGACGATTTCTTATTTGAAGGAACCATACGGGAGAATATTTTGTTTCCCAGACCTGATGCTTCGGAAGAACAATTGCTGGAAGCTGTTAAAGCAGCCTATGTTGACGAATTTACAGATCGATTTGAAGATGGTTTGGACACCTTAATTGGTGAACGAGGCATAAAGCTTTCAGGAGGTCAAAGACAGCGAATAGCTATTGCCAGAGCCGTTTTAGCCGATCCCCGTATTCTAATTTTAGATGAAGCTACATCAAATCTCGATACAGAAAGTGAAGCTTTAATTCAAAAAAGTTTATCACATCTTACTGAAGGAAGAACGACTTTTGTAATTGCCCATCGATTGAGTACCATTAGAAAAGCTGATCAGATTTTAGTAATTGAGAACGGCAGAATTGTTGAACAAGGCACGCATGAATCACTTATTGAGAAAGAAGGGAGATATTATAATTTATTTACCTACCAGGCAAGAATTTAGTTATGCAGACTGATGTGGATATATCTGTCTTGTCAGTAATATGGTAAGAGGCGCATTTTCTAAGCAATATTGATCACCTTTTCTATCTGTGGAGCATGTTTTTTAATTGTCATTTCCACCCCACTCTTCAGTGTCATTTGGTTAACGCTACAGCCAACACAATTCCCTTCCAGCTTTACTGTAACCAATTTATCGTTATCAATAGATACTAAAGAAATATCTCCCCCATCACTTTGTAAAAAAGGACGAATTTCATCCAGCGCTTTTTCAACAGTACTTTTGAGTTCCTCAGATGTCATGATCATTTCTTTTTAACAGCAGCGCAACCGGCCATTGTTGTTATCTTAATTGCTTCAGTAGGTGGTAAACTTTTGTTTCGTGAAACAACTTCCTGAACCACATTTTTGGTAAGTTCCTCAAATGCCTTTTCTACCGGAGTGCCGGTTTGAAGAGCAGCTGGCCTTCCTATATCTCCTGCCTCACGAATACTTTGAACTAAAGGTATTTCTCCCAAAAATGGAACATTCAGATCAGTAGCAAGATTTCTTGCCCCTGTTTTTCCAAAGATATAATATTTGTTGTCCGGAAGCTCCTCAGGAGTAAAGTAAGCCATATTTTCAACAATTCCTAAAACAGGTACATTGATGGCTTCCTGTTGAAACATTGCTACGCCTTTACGAGCATCTGCCAGCGCAACCTCCTGAGGTGTGCTTACAACAACAGCGCCAGTAATCGGCATGGATTGCATAATACTTAAATGTATATCTCCTGTACCCGGTGGTAAATCGACCAGCATAAAATCCAATTCTTCCCAATGCGCATCAAAGATCATTTGATTCAAAGCTTTTGACGCCATAGGCCCTCTCCAGATTACTGCCTGATTAGGTTGAGTGAAAAAACCTATAGATAAAAGCTTTACCCCATAGTTTTCTACAGGTAACATTTTTGAATTTCCATTTATATTAGTTGCTAAGGGCTTTGCACTTGCAACATCAAACATAATAGGCATAGAAGGACCGTAGATATCTGCATCCAGCAAACCAACTTTAAATCCCATCTTGGAAAGCGTTACGGCCAAATTGGCTGTCACCGTAGATTTTCCCACACCACCTTTCCCGGAAGCGACAGCAATTATATTTTGTATTCCGGGTATTGGTTTTCCTTTAATTTCATTCACCTCAGGCTTGGCTGGAGCATCAACCTTAACATTTACAGTGATTTTTGCCTTTTCGTAAACCTCCCTGTGAATAGCCTTTAAAATTTCCACTTCAGTTTTCTTTCTTGCCTGAAGGCTTGGATTATTAATAGTAATATCTACTACCACCTCATCTCCAAACACCTGAATATTATTTACAGCCCCACTTTCAACCATATTAACCCCCTCACCAGGTACTGTAATAGTTTCTAAGGCTTTTAGTATTTCGTTCTTTTCCAACTTCATGAGCTGCAGTATTTATGTCTTTATGTAAAATGATTCTAAACAACAAAGATAAGTTATAGGTGTGAAACTATAAAGTTGTTGTATTGAAAAGGACAATACCCATATAGATTTGCCATATATAAGGCAGGAAGTATTCTAAATTTGAGTTGAAACAACACTAATAGAACTCAGAAGGCAATTCTTTAGCGGGATCCCAGAAGTATTTTTCAAAATTTACAATTTGATTATCCTGTATTACGAGGCCCTCATTTTCTAATAATTGTTGCATTAAATTGGTGCCGTCAAAGTGATGTTTGCCGGTCAATAAACCCTTCCTATTTACAACTCTATGTGCGGGAACACCTTCAATTGATCCTGCTCCATTCATAGCCCAGCCCACCATCCTTGCACTCCTGGCCGCTCCCAGGTATTTGGCAATTGCTCCATAAGAAGTAACCCTCCCAAATGGAATTTGTTTAGAAACCATATAAACTTTTTGAAAGAAGTTTTTATTTTCCGAATTCATAATATTAATAAAATATTCTAAAAATGGTAATTACCAGTAAGACCATCATTAATGCACTAAGAATGTAATTTGAATTTTTAGAAAAGCGGTCTGTTTTGGCTTCTAGTTTATAAAAGTATACGGTGTATAAATAAAGTACGGTAAAAGTTCCACTACCCGCAGCTATAATAAACGTTAGAATATCCCAAATTTCAAATTTAATCCAGCCAGATGCATTCCACATAGCGTTTAACCCACTATAGTAAGGAATGGTAAGTAAATTAAGAGTAGCCAGGAGCATTCCTTTAAAATAACTATTCCGTTTACTAACATTTACAATTTTTATTTTTTTCTTTTTTTCGCGCTTAGCAGAAATAAAAAAATAAAGTGCAAAAAAAGTAAAAACACCTAATGCGATCTTAAGCAATAAATCTATGATTTCAGGATGTCTGAATAGAAATTTTGAAATCATTACCGCAACGTAAGCCTGCATCATGACCATGGTAGCGACCCCCAGACTAAACATAATCCCGTTCAGTTTCCCCTTTTTAACACTTGTTTGGGCAGCATTCATGTTTAATAATCCCGGAGGAACAGTTGCCATAAAAGCAGCTGAAAAGGTCACAAAAAAAAGTATGATTAGATGCGTCATTGGTTACTAGACAGTAAACTTTATATATGTAATTGGTTTTCCTTTTTCAAGATACTGCTTTTCATAGAAAGTTTTTATATCCATCACTTCTTTTGGACTCCCCTCGTTCTTATAAATATCATGATTTGCATATAAAATCTCACAATCCAAGCCATGTAATAATCCCAATGTGTACCCATGCATAAATTCACTATCAGTCTTTAGGTTGATTGCGCCTTTATTTTTAAGTATAAACTTGTATTTATCCAAAAAGACCTTATTTGTAAGCCTGTGTTTTGTTCGTTTATACTTTAGTTGTGGGTCTGGAAATGTAATCCAGATTTCATCTACCTCATTTTCGGCAAAGATTAAATCTATTAGTTCTATCTGCGTTCGTAAAAAGGCAACATTCCTTAAATTCTCCTCCAGGGCGGTTTTAGCCCCCCTCCACAACCTGGCACCCTTAATATCAATACCTATAAAATTCCTCGATCTATCCAGCTTGGCCAGGCCAATGGTATATTCTCCTTTTCCACAACCCAGTTCCAAAACTATCGGATTGTCATTATTAAAAAAACTCTTCCATTTTCCTTTTAATGGAAATTTACCCTCTATTAGTTCATCCCTGCCAGGTTCAATAACATGGCTGAAAGTCTTGTTTTGTTCAAATCGTTTGAGTTTATTTTTACTTCCCAAAGCAAAGGGTATTATGTTGTTTTAGCAAAACTAAGGAATTCTTTTGGAGAGGAGATTTAGTCAGCTTTAAGTTGAGTCTTTTCTAAGGTAAATGAAAATTCCGATCCTACATCCACCACACTTTCAACATATATTTTTTCGCCATGTGCCTCAATTATGTGTTTTACGATTGACAATCCCAAACCGGAGCCGCCTTCTTTCCTGCTACCGCTTTTATCAACCCTGTAAAATCGCTCAAATAGTCTGGGGATATGTTCTTCAGGAATTCCTTCACCATTATCGGTGATTCTTACAATCACTTTATTTCTGATAAGATTTTCCACACTCACTTCTGTAGTACCATCAGGATGACCATATTTTATAGAATTCACTATCAAATTAGACAACACCTGCTGTATTTTATCCCTATCGGCCCTTACATAGATTGGAGTTTCATAATTCATATCAAAAGTAAGCGAGATGTTTTTTTTACCTGCTTTCATCTCTACCAATTCAAATACACTTTGTATAAGTTCAATTATATCAAAAGTATTTAAATCTAAGTTTAAGTCTCCAACCTCTAATTTTGTAATCAAATCAAGGTCCTTGATAATATAAATAAGACGCTCTACCCCTTTTTGGGCTCGCTGTAAATATTTTTTCCTAACAGCTTTATCCTCCAAGGCACCATCGAGAAGTGTAAGAATATAGCCTTGTACTGTAAATAATGGGGTCTTAAGTTCGTGTGAAATATTACCTAAAAAGTCCTTCCGGTATTCCTCACGGATTTTTAATGTCTCTATTTCAATTTTTTTGTCCTTTGCAAATTTTTCTATATCCTCTGTCAGCGTTTTCATATCTGTAGTAACAGGATCGGCAGTAAAAGAAGAAGATTCCAACAAAGAAACATCATCGTAAATTTTCTTAATCCTTCGGTAGATATATTTCTCGACACGAACCTGAATTATACTAAAAGATATTACAAAAACCAGTATTGTAAAAACCAGTAATACAAACCAGGTTTCTTCTAACTGTTGTTTGTATAACAAAAAAAGACCTAAAAATAATGCAAGAATAATTGTAATTAAAAGTGAGGACCGGATTGCAAACTTGTATGATTTTTTTAACCTTGCAGACATTACAATACAAACTTATAGCCCACACCTTTCACCGTTTTAAAATGATCGTCACCAATTTTTTCGCGTAGTTTTCTAATATGTACATCAATTGTTCTGCCTCCTACAACAACTTCCTGACCCCAGACTTTGTCCAATATAACTTCACGTTTAAATACCTTGTCTGGTTTTGAGGCTAATAAGGCCAAAAGCTCGAATTCTTTCCTTGGGAGAATAATCTCTTTACCATTGTTGATTACTTTGTATTCCTCGCGGTTAATTTCAATATTTCCAACCTTCAGAATATCTTCATCCTGGTTCTTTTCTTCATTTAATCGCCTTAACAAAGCTTTTATCTTACTTATCAATAATTTTGGTTTTATCGGTTTGGTGATGTAATCATCTGCACCCGCGTCAAAACCTGCTACCTGAGAATAATCCTCTCCTCTGGCTGTTAAAAAGGTAATTAAGGTATTTTCCAATCCTTTTGTATTTCGAATAACATCACAAGCCTCTATCCCATCCATTTCAGGCATCATTACATCCAAAATAATTAAATGGGGCGTTTTTTTCTTTGCCTTTTCTACTCCCTCAATTCCGTTCTTAGCAGTAAATACCTGATATCCCTGGGAAGAAAGATTATATTTTAAAATCTCCAAAATATCTGGTTCATCATCTACCAATAGAATTTTAATGTCCTGCTTTTTCATGGGTTTATTCTTTGATCATTCAGACCAAAAGTAAAGATAATACTAATACACCTTAATTACTTAACGTTGATTTAATGATGATAACATTAAAATAACACCAAAGACTCAAATAATAGAATTTTTAAAGCACTATTCCAACTAAACAGCAGCTATTGATGTATTTTATCGAATATTACTGATTTAACAAATTCATGGAGCATAATGGAGAACTAAAATTTCTATATTTGTCTCAATTAGCTGTTGAATAGTGTTTATGAAGCAATTCTACCTCGTTTTTTTCTTTCTTTTTATCTCTTTTAGCTACGGCCAGGAAGTGCAAAAGGTTGGGGGTGAAATTGAAGGTTTTAAGCTATATCCAAATCCTGTTACCAATGGGAAAGTTTATATCCAGACTGCATTGAATGCCCCGAAAAGAATACTCATCTTTGATGTTTTTGGCACCCAAAGACTTGAGACAACAATTCTAAGAAAGGAGTTGAATGTCTCTAATTTAGTTGCCGGTGTATACGTACTTCGAGTATTTGAAAAAGATAAGGTAGCGACTAGAAAGTTAATAATTAAATAGATTTACTTCCTAAAAAAAAAGGCGGTTAGACCTCCTCATCAAATTTATTATTTATCGATCAAATGCATAATTCATCGATGAATGTTAAAACTATAAAAGTTTACCTACAAAAATTTAGCTTTCACAACAATTTCTGTCAGGAGAAAAGCTATTATCATATATTTACTTTGTTGATCCCAAATCAATGTTGATGCAAAAAGCCTACGTATTCTTTTTACTGGTCTTTACTTTAGTGCTTTCCGGACAGGAAAAGCGTCCGGCTATAGATGAAAAGGAACAAGAAATTTCCAATTTTACGCTTTATCCAAATCCTTCCGTTGATGGCATCGTTTACATTAAAACTCTAAATAATAAAACTAAAGATATAACCGTGTACGACGTCTTTGGTAAAATAGTACTTCAGGATCGGATTTCAACAAATATGCTCAATATAGGAAGGCTTTCGCCAGGTGTTTATGTAATTCAAGTCGTAGAGAATAACAAAACAATGACCAGAAAACTGGTTGTAAAATAGCATCTAATAGATATCCATATTTATGCTCCCGGGGGGAGCTTTTTTTATTTTAACTATTTTTGTTGCCTTCGAGTCGATATGGATATCAATAGAATTTTTGAGATCAAAACCTCATCTCAGTTCAATAAGCTTACATTGGAAATTTTTAATTTTCAATATGACAACAATCCTGTTTACCAGAAGTTTTGCAGTTATTTGGGTAAAACTAAGTCCAACGTAGATGCAGTAGAAGATATTCCATATTTACCAATTGAATTTTTCAAATCCAAAAAGGTGCTAGCTAAGAACCAAAAACCACAGATCGTTTTTGAAAGTAGCGGAACAACGGGACAACTTGTTAGCAAACACTATGTGACCAGACTGGCTATTTATGAAAAAAGTTATTTGAAAACCTTTGAATATTTCTACGGGAATATTGAAGATTATTGTGTGTTGGCATTATTACCTTCATATATGGAGCGAGAGGGCTCTTCACTTATCTATATGGTAAAAGACCTTATTAAGAAAAGTGGGAATCCGAAGAGTGGATTTTATCTTGATAATAAAGTCGATTTGTTAAAAACCCTTGAAAGCCTGGATCAATCTGCTGGTAAAGCTATCCTTATTGGTGTTTCATATGCTTTGCTAGACATTTCTGAGCATCATTCATTGAATCTAAAAAATACCATTCTTATGGAAACAGGTGGGATGAAAGGGAGGAGAACAGAATTGGTGCGTGATGAGTTACACAGTATCCTTAAAAATAGTTTTGGCCTTGATGCCGTTCACTCAGAATACGGCATGACTGAACTTCTTTCTCAGGCTTATTCCAAAGCTGAAGGAATTTTTAATTGTCCTCCCTGGATGTCAGTCTCCATACGCGAAACAGAAGATCCTTTGACAACTGAACCTTTTGGCAAAGTAGGAGGTATAAACATTATAGATCTCGCCAATATTTATTCGTGTTCTTTTATTGCAACACAAGATCTAGGCAGGGTTTATAAAGATGGGAGTTTTGAAGTATTAGGCAGATTTGATCACTCAGACGTTCGCGGCTGCAATCTAATGATGCTCTAGTAGTGAGGCTTACTATTACTTAAATCACTTCCCTGTACTTTCTGGACTTTCCGTTCCCATCCATTTATCCCAAAATGTAAAGTATAATCCAAAGTTATAATTGAACCTTCTGTGATGCTGATCGTGATGAGTAGCACCAATGATCCAATGCCCAAACCACTTTCCATATTTTCCTGAAGGGTATATTTCAACTCCGGCATGATTAATTGTTGCTGAAATAGTCATAATCAATAGCATAAATAATAAAGCGTAATAGTGCATAGGTATTAACAAAACTATTAATGGAAGTATAATAGCCTGTAACACTGTTTCCAATGGATGAAATGAGAAAGCGGTCAATACTGAAGTGTGCACACTTTTATGATGAATCTTATGAAAATACCTATAGACAGATGGCTTGTGCATCCAACGGTGTATCCAATAATAATAAGTGTCCTGAACAAATAGAGTTAATAGTACACTAATTGGCAAATACCATAATGGGTAGGCGCTTAAATCCACATAGATCGCTGTAGCCCCTATTGACCATAACAAGTAAATCAATATTCCAAAAACAGCAAAAATCAACCCGCTTATGGCTGACCAATACAATTCCTTGTATAATTGCTTCTTCTTTAATGCTGTATGATCTAATATTCTTTTATCAAACTTTTTTCGGAATAAAAAGAAAAATGCATAGTGATATGCTCCAGAAACAATCAAAAAGCGAATAAATATAATCAGAAACAGAATAAAGGTTAAAAGCAGAACCGCACCATAGTCAAAAAAATCAATTTCCTTCATTTATTCCCAATTTATGGTTTTACAACCAGGATAAAATAATTTTTTTTGCCTCGCTGAAGTAAAACATATTTGTTGTTTATCAAATCTGTTTCCCTGATCAAATAATCTTCTTTTACTTTTTCCTTATTAACGGAAATAGCATTTTGTTTTAGTTCCCTCCGTGCTTCACCATTAGACCCTAAAAACCCTGTTTTTGCAGCCAATGCCCCAATCATATCCAATCCGTTGTCTATTTCAGATTTGGAAATCTCTGCTTTAGGGACTCCGTCAAAAACATCTAAAAAAGTATTCTCGTCTAAGCTCTTAAGATCTGCAGAAGTTGATTTTCCAAAAAGAATAGAACTGGCAATCACCGCATTTTCATATACTTCCTTGGAATGAACAAGAATAGAAATTTCTTGCGCCAGGCGTTTTTGTAGTATTCGTAAATGAGGTGCCTGAGTCTGTTCTATAATCAAATTTTCAATTTCATCTTTAGACAAAAAAGTAAAAATTTTAATATATTTTTCAGCATCTTCATCTGATGTATTTAGCCAATACTGATAAAATTTATAGGGTGATGTTCTATGGGCGTCCAACCAGATATTACCACCCTCAGTTTTGCCAAATTTAGTTCCATCGGCCTTGGTAATAAGAGGGCAGGTAAGTGCGTATCCTTTACCTCCTCCAATTCTGCGAATTAGTTCTGTTCCGGTCGTAATATTTCCCCATTGGTCACTCCCGCCCATTTGAAGTGTACAATTATAATTTTGAAACAGATATAAGAAATCATATCCCTGTACTAATTGATAGGTAAACTCAGTAAAAGACATACCTTCCTTTTCATCTGGCGATAGCCTTTTCCTGACAGATTCTTTAGCCATCATATAGTTTACTGTAATGTGTTTCCCAACATCGCGGATAAAATCGAGGAAAGTGAAATCTTTCATCCAATCATAATTGTTAACGAGTTCCGCAGAATTTTCGGCCTGGCTATCAAAATCAAGAAAACGGGATAATTGCTCCTTTATCGCTTCCTGATTTA
The DNA here is from genome assembly GCA_905479615.1 of uncultured Eudoraea sp. Lineage (GTDB taxonomy): Bacteria > Bacteroidota > Bacteroidia > Flavobacteriales > Flavobacteriaceae > Eudoraea. The sequence goes on along the minus strand of CAJQNH010000068.1, from coordinate 693 downwards.
ATCGCAAGGTAGTTTCATCCAATAGATTTCTCTCAGTTGATTTACCGGAAGGATCACCTATCATACCTGTTGCTCCGCCAATTAGAGCATAGGGTTTATGACCTGCGAGCTGAAAATGTCTTAACATCATTACACTTACCAAATGACCTATATGAAGTGAATTTGCGGTTGGGTCTATCCCTACATAAGCAGATTGAATCCCATTAAGTAAATGCTCTTCGGTTCCCGGCATAACATCGTGTACCATTCCCCTCCATTTTAGTTCCGAAACAAAGTTAGAAGTCATTTTGCAATCTATTAAAATAGTTGCTGCAAATATAATAGAAATAGCCAGCAGCTTGACTCATTGGACAAATTTATCCAACCTAAATGAGTAAATTAGGCCCATGGTTTTAGTCACAGGAGGAACTGGACTTGTTGGGTCCCATCTAATATTGCATTTGCTCACTAAGGGCACATTCGTGAAGGCTATTCATCGAAAAAATAGCAATATTCAGAAAGTAAAGGAAGTATTCTCATATTATCATGAAAATTCGGAGGAGTTATTTGATAAGATTCAATGGATAGAAGCTGATATTAACGATATACCTGCTCTTGAGTTGGCATTTAAGGATGTTACTCTGGTTTATCACTGTGCCGCATTTATTTCGTTTGATCCCAGTGATTTTAATTCTCTACAAAAAATAAATAAGC
>CAJQNH010000067.1 GCA_905479615.1 uncultured Eudoraea sp. | reverse complement strand
AACATAGACCGTCAGAAAGAAACCTTGGCAACATGGAAAGCCAAGTTGAAAAATCTGAACATTATGCAGCATAGTCTGAACAAAGAAGAAATTCAGGCAAATGAAGATCCAGACATTTCAGAAGATGAATAGAACATCCGTATAAAACATAGGCCTTATAATTTCTCATGATTCATCGCGAAAAATTAATAAAGTTGTATTATTTATCTTCCAGGGTAATTAATCTAAAACTCTTTTATTTTTACATTTCTAAATTTGATTCTGCCAGGTTCTGCAGCCTGAAGTGCAATATAACCCTCAGACAAATCATCGTTGAAAATATCCACGGTAAGTTTACCATTAATCCAGGTGCGGATATGGTTACTTTCACAAGTAATTTTATAGCTATTCCACTTTCCAATTGTTTGCACATCTATCAATGGCTTTGCCCTGGTAACAATAGATCCGGTTTTTGATTCCTGGTCCGGATGGTAATCCCAAATATTCATCTCATAACAATCCTTGTTTGAGATCTCTTTGTTTTTACATCTCACAAATATTCCCGAATTAATCCCTGCATCAGGATAAAACTCAAGTGAAAGTGTAAAATTTTGATATTTTTTATTGGTCATAACAAACCCCGATCCACCTAATGAGGTTCCAACCAGCTGATCACCATTAAATTTCCAGGTCGCCCTACCCTCCTGAAACCATTCATTTGAATCCTCTGCGAAAATAACCTTCCCTGCATTTTCACCTAAGCCGCAGGAATTAAATATTATTAGCAAACCAAACAACCAGAAAGAAGTCAATCTTTTAATCATAATTAGAGCTTTTAAGTTGATATAATTATAAAAAATTGAAATTAATATTCAAAATTAAAGAAGCTTTATCTTGGAAGACAAAGTATAGACTTTTAATATCATTCCAAGGGGGTGTAATAGAAACTCAATCAAATCTAATTAAAGAATGTCTATTTGACCAAATCAAACATACGGGTATATTTTACAATTATGCTATTGTTTAATGGATCATTATTCTGCAAATTATGATTAAACACAACAAATAGTCCGGTATTTGCCCGTTGAAGCCAGCTAAATCTAAAATTGTACGCCCAAAGTTTGTTCACCGTATTGTTTTGTAAAAGTCCCTGAATTAATATGTTCGACTTAAAAGCATAAGTCAATCGGGTTTGAAAAACATTTGCTGTAAAATCCCCTCCGGGAAGTTCAAATTTGTTGTATTGATAAGAAAGATTGGCATTAAATTTTTCACCTGCTCTAAATTGCACAGCCGCCGTGTTAAGGTACCGCGTACCTCCAAAAGAACCTCCAAATACAGACCTGACATTAACAGATACTGGCTTAGAACCATTCGTGAAAAACACAAGTTGTCCTTCTGCATGTTTATATGTACCGGGTTCCACAATTACCCCTTCACTAATCTCAAATGGCTCAAGAAGGCCCTCTGTAGTTAAATTAATACCAGTATGTATTTCCGTACCACTTTTAAATTCCCAGTGATTATCAATATGCAAAAATCCAGTTTCCTGAAATCCATTAAAATCCCAATATCCTCTGTAAGACACATGTGGTCTTAATTCCAAAATTTTTGAATTTTCACTTTTAGGTCTGAGATGATAGAGAACCAATCCCTCTGGTTTTCTGAATGCTGAACGCAAAAGAAATCCTACTTCCGGATTAAAACCCTGGCCAACTTCTGTATATGATGCACGCATTTCCCAATTATCCCAATTATAGTCCGCCTGTAATTTAAAAGCATGTTCATTGATGGTGTCATACGGACCTGAAGTTTGAGAATAAAAACCGGATAATCTTGCCTTTCTGCCCAGGCCAAGTTTTCCGTCAATAGAATAAGTCCTGTTATAATCATCCTTGGATTCCAGTCCCGAACGATTTACAAAAATAGCCCCTAAAGCACTTCTTCCTTTAAATTCATGATTAACTCTGGCTACTGTAAAATTATTTTTTTCTATACCTTCCTGGTCCACATCATCTGTAAACATGGTAACTAAGCCAACATTAGTTCTGTTTAATTTACCGGATACTCTTCCACCACCAATGATCGGGACTATATTTCCATCGTCTCCTATGCCTATTCGCCGACTAAAAAACAGGTCTACCTCCCCTGGACTACCTACAGTAAATAACCCGGCGTTTTCTAAAAAGAAAGGTCTTTTTTCAGGAAAAAACAAGTTAAACCTATCCAGGTTCACCTGCTGATCATCCACCTCAACTTGTGCAAAATCAGTATTATAAGTGAGATCAAGAGTTAGACTTGGTGTAATGCTGTATTTTATATCCCCCCCAATTTCGGGTGTAAACTCGGTTTCAGGCTCACTGGAAGTGTAGTCCTTGTCTAACCTTCCCAGAACATAAGGGATTATTTTAAGGTTCCCTGGACTTCTAAGTTCCAATCCGGTTAATGTCCCGGCAAGTGAAAGACGATACAGTGTAAAACCGATTGGCATCTGCGCCCAATAAACAATTTCATTTGTCTTGCGAATATTTCTTCGAAAGTTAATTCCCCAGTCCTTTCCCTCCTGAAATCGAATTGTACGCAATGGAATAGCGAACTCTGCACTCCATCCATATTCTTTAACCTGTGCCTTTACGGTATACGAAGCATCCCAATTAAGGTTAAAACCTCCTATAGTCCCTGATTGTTGTCTGTTTACATTTCTATTGCCTTGTCCTTCATTATCTACCTGGGCGTCATATTCAATTCCGAGTGAGTTTGTTCCAAAAACAAAACCATTCTGTCCATCTTTATAAGTGTCTAAAACAAAAATAAAGGCATCGGTGTTGTCCAAATTTGCATCTCTTCGCGGATCAGACACCACCAACTTGTCCGGCTGAGCATCAAAACAAATAACAGAGAGATAAAATGTTTCATCGGTATAAGCTATTCGAATCTCAGTTTTCTCAGATGCGGGATTTCCAAAATTAGGTTGAACTTGATATAGGTTGCCAAAGGGAGTTATTTCCTTCCAAATTTCATCATCAATTACTTCACCATCTATTACTGGTCCCTTTTTAACTGGTATCGCTCTGGCAATAGGACGATCTGCAGTGTCATAGGTAGACTCGGTAGCCTGACAATATAGGTAGGTTGTATTGAATAAAACACATAGGATAATAAATAAAAAGTAGGCTACCCGCATGAGCTGGTGGTTAGTCAATTGTATTAAAAGTAACACTATTTTAGTAAATAAATAGACCCTATTTTAAATAATATTCGTCATTAATATATTTTTAATTAAAGCAGACAAAACACTGTATTAAAAAAGTAAACCAGTTTAAAATTTTTATATTTGGGGTACGAATTACTATAATCATGAAAAAACAATTTTACCCTCTTTTTCAATTTCTATTTCTATTATTTTCACTCGTTTTCACCTACGGTCAGACTTCAACGGCATCCAATGAAGTAATCTCAGGATTCTCAGAAATACGCCTTGATAGGTATTCAAAATTCTTGAATACTGAAATAACTGAAGGACGAATACCCGGGGCTGTTTCTTATATTTATCGTAATGGACAGTTAGTACACAAATCAGCTTATGGATATAGCAGTTGGGAAGCGAAGAAACCAATGCATCAAGACAATATTTTTCATATTATGTCTATGACCAAGCCAATAATCTCCGCTGCCTTTTTAATGTTATATGAGGAAGGTCATTTTTTTCTCACAGACCCTGTTTCCAAATATCTCCCACAGTTTAAAGACTTTAAGGTAGCTCTTGATGTAAATAATGGAATAGATGGTACTACCGAACCTGCAAAATCTGAAATAACTATTCATCAACTGTTAACACATACGGCTGGCTTTACCCATGGTATTGGAGGCACAACGTTGGACAAAGAAATTGCTCAGGCCATATATTTTGAACCGCAATCTTCCATCGAAAGCAGGGTAAACACTCTTATAGGTTTACCACTTATAGGGCATCCTGGAGAGCAATGGCATTACAGCGCCTCCCCAGATGTACTATCGCTGCTAATTGAACATTTTTCCGGAATGACTACCGCTGAATTCCTGCAAATTAGAATTTTTGATCCTTTGGAAATGAGAGATACCGGGTATAATATTCCTGCTGATGACCAGGATAGATGGGTTCCTGTTCATAATTTCAACGAAGATGGTAAACTAGTAAACTCAGAACAACAACTCCCTATTGAAGGTAATATGGTCTACGGTGGAACTCACGGACTTTTTTCTACAGCAGATGACTATATGAAATTTTGTCAAATGATTCTCAATGGAGGTAAGGGTAATGGAAAGCGACTTTTAAGTCCCAAGACCATAGAGTTAATGACAATGAACCAGGTGGGAAATTTATACAATGGACAAGGGTTTGGTCTTGGTTTTGGAATAACGACAGATGTCGCTAAAAGCAAAGCTTTTGGTTCAAACGGAGCATTTTATTGGAGTGGCGCTTATAGCACCTACTTTTTTATAGATCCAAAAGAAGATATAATAGCCATTTTAATGACCCAGGTTCAGCCATATAGTAACTATTATGGTACCAAATTTTCACAATTTGTCTATCAGGCCTTGGTAGATTAAAAATTATAAAACAATTATAAATTGATTCATGAAAAATTACCTCATCGTATTAATTTGCCTTTTTCAAATTGGAATTGGCTTTTCACAGGAAATTATTGAATTACCCTTCGAAAAAAATGAGCATGTTGAATGGGTAGGTGACGAAAAAGAATATTTTTCACAAATCTGGCAGACCCAGGTTGTGACTAATGTTTCTACTCCAACTATGCAAGTATTTAAACCCGATGCGACCATATCCAATGGTACATCTGTAATTATTGCTCCCGGTGGTGGTCTTTATGCATTAAGTATTAATAGTGAAGGAAATGAAGTAGCGAAGTGGTTAAATGAAAAAGGAATAACTGCTTTTGTCTTAAAATATAGGCTTGTGCCCACCGGTAAAGACGGGGTGAAGGAAGTAATGCAAATTGGTGAAAAAATTAATGAAACTGTAGCACCAGTAATGCCCTTGTCCGTTCAGGACGGTTTGGCCGCGGTTGAATATGTCAGGAAAAATTCAGAATCCCTCGGTATTGATCCTCAAAAAATTGGTTTCATGGGGTTTTCCGCGGGGGGTGCAGTGGCAATGGGAGTAGGTTATAACTATTCCATGGATAGCAGGCCAGATTTTTTAGTACCGGTATACCCTTGGACTTCCGCTATGCCTGTAAAGGAATGCCCAAGCGATGCGCCACCCATACTTATTATTTGTGCGACGGATGATCCATTAGGATTAGCAGGTGGAAGTATTGAACTTTATTCTTCTTATTTAAAAGCAGGCAAGAAGGTTGGTCTGCATATGTATGCAATAGGTGGACATGGTTTTGGGATGAAAAAACAAGGGTTACCTTCAGACAATTGGATTTCAAGATTTTATGACTGGTCCGTTGCTGAAGGGATTACAAGTTCTATGAATAAAGAATAATTAAAAGTATCTTGCTTTCTTTTTTACTTATGCAAAATCGTTTAGTTGTTATCCTTTTGCTTTATGCCCTTACATCTGTTGCACAACAAGCTGCTGATTTTCAGGAAGAAGTACTGGAAATACAAAAGAAATACGACACTGTTTCCGAGAAATCCAAGGAAACTATAGTTTTTACTGGTAGCTCGAGTATAAGACTCTGGAATAATTTGCAAGAACTTTTCCCCAGTTATCGGGTAGTTAATTCAGGTTTCGGAGGCTCCCAGGCAATTGATTTACTTTCGTATACGAATGAATTGATATTGGAATACAATCCGAAGAAAGTGTTTATCTATGAGGGAGATAATGATTTAAATGATAGTAAAAAACCTAAGCGCATTATTCAAGTGACTAAAGAAATAATAACCAAAATAAGAAATTATATTCCTGACGCCCGAATTGTTATTATTTCTGCCAAACCAAGTTTGGCCCGATGGCATTTAAAAAGAAAATATAAGGGCCTTAATCGGAGGTTTAATCGTTTGTGTAAAAAAGAACAAGACCTGGATTATGCAAATATATGGGATACCATGCTTGATGGAAAGAAATTAAGACAAGATATTTTCATTGAAGACGGCCTCCATATGAATTCAAAGGGATATGAGTTATGGTATCAGGTTATAAAAAATTATGTTCAATAAAATATTTAACAATGATAAAATCAATTTTAACAAAATCGCTCGCTTTACTTTTTGGAATGTCTTTATTTTATGCATGTCAAGAGCATAAGATGAAAGAAATAGTATTTCCTCCAACGGACCTCAGTGCAGAAAACCTGATTCCAAAGCCTCTAAGGATAGTTCCTACCCATAGTGCATTTGGATTAGATCATACCACTGCGATCTACACTTCACAAACCGACAAAAATTTTGAAGAAGTAGGTTCTTTTCTTGCCGATAAAATAAAATCCAAAACGAATTTAAGGATTACCGTAAATGAAACAGAAGCCGGAGAGGTCAACCGAATGATCTACATAAATCAATCTGATAGCGATGAACTTGAAGGTCCGGAAGCTTACCAATTATATATATCCAAAGATTCAATTATACTTAATGCAAAAACATCTGAAGGGGCATTTCGTGGAGTACAGACCCTAAGACAACTCATCCCTGAAACCAGTAATGATACACTTACTGAAATGCCATTATGGCCCATCCCTACAGGAAAAATTTTAGATAAACCTAATTTTGAATACAGGGGTTCTATGTTAGATGTAGCACGACATTTCTTTAGTGTTGATGATGTGAAAAAATATATTGATCTTCTCGCTTACTACAAGATAAATGCGCTGCACCTGCATCTTACAGATGATCAGGGCTGGAGGATAGAAATCAAATCATGGCCGAAGCTAACCGAAGTTGGGGGTAGTACAGAAGTTGGTGGAGAAGCAGGAGGTTTTTTTACACAGGATGATTATAAAGATATTGTGGCTTATGCACAACAAAGATATATGATGATAATTCCTGAAATTGATATGCCAGGACATACTAATGCGGCATCAGTCTCCTATCCCATACTAAATGGAAATGGTAAAACACCGAAATTGTATGAGGGAACAGCAGTGGGCTTTAGCACTTTTGATACCAGAAAAGATACGGTTTATACTTTTATTGATGATGTGGTACGTGAGATCTCTGCTATAACCCCAGGACCGTATTTCCATATTGGTGGGGATGAAAGCCATGTAACCAAAAAGAACGACTATATCTTCTTTGTCAATAGAGTAGAAAAGATTGTACAAAAGTATGGTAAGCAAATGATAGGCTGGGATGAAATCGCGCAGGCAGATGTTGATAATTCATCAATTGCACAGTTCTGGGATAGTGAGAAAAATGCCATAGAAGCTTCTCGAAAAGGTATGAGGGTAATTATTTCACCTGCAAAAAAAGCATATTTGGATATGCAATATGATACCCTTTCCAAACATGGACTCCATTGGGCAGCATATATTCCTGTTGATACTGCATATGTATGGTCTCCAGAGAGTTATGCAGGTATTCCAAAAGAAAACATTTTAGGTGTTGAGGCCCCTCTCTGGTCTGAAACTATTAGTAATATTGATGAATTAGAATATCTTGCATTTCCAAGGGTTATCGGGTATTCTGAATTGAGCTGGAGCACTGAAGAAAATCGAAACTGGGAAAATTTCAAGGTACGCCTGGCAAATCAGGCACCATATATGGACCGAATGAATGTGAAATTTTACCCTTCCAAATTAATTGATTGGAAGGAAAGTAGATTTACTTATAAAACCATTAAAAAAGATTAGTTTTTACTGTAGACTATTCTTCCTCATTGGCCTTATCCGCACCTTCAGAAGTTGCAGTAAAATCTGTAATTCCATGATCATGTAAAATATTATACCATTGTATAACTTTTTTTATATCACTTACATAGACCTTGTCCTCATCGTAATCAGGCAATACTTCAAAAAAATATTCCTCAAGGCTTAATTTGTTGTCTTTATGTTTAACGGAGGTTTTACCTCCTTTTTCCTTGATTTGAATTTTTTCAAATACAGCTCTAAGCGGAAGCTCTTCCTCCAAAGTAAAAATAGCAATTTCAGATAGCACGCTCACATTACTGCTCATACCCACAGTAACTCTTTTGTTATCCAGCAGGGATTCCGCGACAAGCCCCGTTCTGGTTTGGGTAAGCATTCTGTATAGTCCGGGCCTCCCGCCAATTGATAGTATTTTATCTAAACTCATAAATATTTTTAAAACAATAAATATTAAACTCTATGAAATTAATCTTCCCGTTTAGCGTACTTTTTTCAAATCAGGAAAACGCATTTTATACTCCACATTAATTTTACCTTTTGAGATATTAGCAAGCTTGCCTTTCAGCAACCTTTTTTTGAGGCTGGAGAGTTTATCTGTAAAGAGAATTCCTTCAATATGGTCGTATTCATGTTGTATAACTCTTGCCAAAAGTCCATCATAAGACTCTTTATGTGCTTTGAAGTTCTCATCCAAATAGCTGATTGAAATGGTATCCAAACGGGAAACATCCTCACGGATATCAGGAATACTAAGACAACCTTCATTAAAAGCCCAATTAGTGCCGGATTCCTCCTCAATTTTGGCATTTATAAATACTTTTTTAAATTTTTTAAGAGCCTCCTGTTCTTCCGGAGTTAATTCATCATCATCTGCAAAAGGTCCTGTATCTACAATAAATAGTCGAATTGACAGTCCAATTTGCGGGGCGGCCAATCCTACGCCATTTGCATTATACATAGTTTCCCACATATTGGCAATCAATTCCTTTAACTGGGGGTAGTCTTTGTTTATAGATTTCCCTATTTTTCTTAAAATCGGATCCCCGTAGGCCAAAATAGATAAATTCATTCTATTGCATTCTGTTTAAATATGACTGTAAAATAAGGGTTGCACTTATTTCGTCTATCAATTCCTTATTCCGTCGTTGCTTTTTTTTAAGCCCTGAATCTATCATGGTTTGAAAAGCAACTTTTGATGTAAATCGCTCATCCTGCCGATCAATTGGAATTAATGGAAAAGAAGTCCTTAATTTTTTTAAAAATATCTGAATTGATACTTCTGATTCAGATGGTGTATTGTCCCATTGCTTGGGCTCACCAACAACTATCCCTGCTATATTTTCTTTGGCTGTATACTCTTTCAGATACTGTAAAAGATCTTTGGTATTTACGGTAGTCAAACCAGAGGCAATAAGCTGTAACTCGTCTGTAACCGCTATCCCGGTTCTTTGTTTACCAAAATCTAGTGCAATAATTCTCGCCAAATCAATTTTTTTGCAAAAATAAGGGATAATTTGTTACGCCTATAAAAAATAAAGATTAATTAATAGTTACCTCTTATCTTTGCGCAAATTATTCTGACCATATGAATGCACTCCGAAATATTATTGAATATGCATGGGAAAATCGAGAACTCCTGAAAGAAACTAAAACACAAGATGCTATAAGGCAGGTAATTCAATTAATTGATGATGGAAAATTACGATGTGCAGAACCTGTGAACGGAGATTGGCAGATAAATGAATGGGTTAAAAAAGCAGTTGTACTTTACTTCCCTATTCAAAAAATGGAAACTCTGGAAGCAGGGATTTTTGAATACCACGATAAAATTCCACTAAAGAGTGGCTACAAGGAAAAGGGGATTCGCGTGGTCCCGCATGCTGTTGCCAGGTATGGTGCCTATATTTCAAAAGGTACAATTCTCATGCCTAGTTATGTAAATATTGGTGCCTATGTAGATGAAGGCACGATGGTTGATACCTGGGCCACCGTTGGGAGCTGTGCGCAAATTGGAAAAAACGTACATTTAAGTGGTGGTGTTGGTATTGGAGGGGTTTTAGAGCCCCTACAGGCTGCCCCTGTTATAATTGAAGACAATGCCTTTATTGGTAGCAGATGTATTGTTGTTGAAGGTGTAAGAGTTGAGCAAGAGGCAGTTTTAGGAGCAAATGTTGTCTTAACTGCTTCTACAAAAATTATTGATGTTACCGGTGACACTCCTATAGAGCGAAAAGGTTTGGTCCCCGCAAGGTCTGTAGTAATTCCTGGAAGCTATACAAAGAAATTTCCTGCAGGAGAATTTCAGGTTCCCTGTGCTCTTATTATTGGTGTTCGTAAAGCCAGTACAAACAAAAAAACTTCCTTAAACGAAGCACTTAGGGAGTATAATGTAGCTGTATAATTTTTTCAAAAATAGTATTGATTATAATATTTTCTCTAATTTATAGTTATAACTTTGTTAATTGTTATGGAATAATACCAATGTATCATTTTTTAAATGAATAGTTCAAAGGAGAAAATATCAGCATTAATTATTACCTATAATGAAATTGGATTTATAGAAAAATGTATCCAGTCTATAGATTTTGCAGATGAAATAATCGTAGTTGATTCTTTTAGTACAGATGGAACCTTCGAATATTTGTCCAATCTAAAAAATGTAAAGGTAATTCAACATACTTTTGACAACTTCACATTACAAAAATCATTCGCATTAAAGCAAGCTTCAAATGATTGGGTTCTGTTTTTAGATGCAGATGAGGTTGTTACCGAAAATCTGAAATCTGAAATTTTAAAAACTCTAAACTCAAACCCTGAACACGCTGCATACTGGTTTTATAGGAAGTTTATGTTCCAGAATAAGTCTTTACTTTTTAGCGGGTGGCAAACAGATAAGAACTATCGTCTTTTTAAAAAGAGTAAAGTAAAATTTTCCGAAGAAAAATTGGTACATGAAACTTTGGAAGTCAATGGATCCTCTGGAATCTTAAATGAAAAACTCATCCATTATTGCTACAAAAATTTCGAAGAATATAAGGAGAAAATAATAAGTTATGGTCGATTAAAGGCTAAAGAGTCATTTTTCAAAGAGAAGAAATTCAATTATTTTTACATGATCGTGAAGCCAAGTTGGAAATTTTTTCATCGTTATTTGCTTCGGTTAGGTATACTTGATGGCAAAAAAGGCATTATTATCTGCTATCTTGATGCACTTGGAGTTCTGGAGCGTTTTCGAGAATTAAAGAGATTAGAAAATAAGAATGACCTTGCCTATTATTTAGCTATATCAGAATAAGAGCAGTTACTCTTCCTTTCTATTACTTCATTTTCTATTACCGGAATGGGATAACTGTGACATAGATAAATATGATTAATCTTTTCGCAATTTGAAGTATTATTTTCACTTATTTTAGCGCAAATCTACATTGTAGCTCCTGCAATTATAAAATATCAAATTCACTTTTTAATTACTTCGAAGATATCCTTGTTTTATTGAGCCTAATGACCTTTTATTTGTGTTAATTCTGCATTAATTTGGAAAGCATATTGGATATGATATGCAAAAAACTACATTTGTAATATAGTGAAAACAAATATCTTTAAATGAGTGCAGTAAGTGTAATAGTAAGTACTTACAACCAACCAGAAATGTTGGAAAAGGTCCTATGGGGATTCAATTGCCAGACTTTCATGGATTTCGAATTGATCATTGCCGAGGATGGATCGGGTACCCAATATAAAGAATTGATTAATAAAATAAAGACTAGGGTTTCCTTTCCCATAAGTCATATTTGGGAAGAGGATGATGGCTTTCAGAAAAGCAAAATATTAACTAAGGCCATTTTATCATCCAATACGAATTATATAATTACAACAGAAGGCGACTGTATTCCCAGAGCGGACTTTGTACAGGTCCATTATTTAAATAGGGAACCTGCAACATTTATTTCAGGTGTTTCTTATTTGTTGCCTTTGAATATCTCCAGGACTTTAACGTTAGAGGACATTGAAGAGCAAAATTGTTTCAAAATCAACTGGCTAAAAGAGCAAGGAATAAAAAAATCATTTAAAAAAGCAAGACTTGCTTCAAGAGGCTTTATTTCGCAAGCCCTAAAAACTTTAACACCAACAAAGTACAGTTGGAACGCGCACAATTCTTCTGGGTGGAAAAATGATATTCTTAAAGTTATTGGTTCTGGCCAAGATATGGGATATGAAGGTGAGGAAAGGGAGCTTGGAGTACGTTTACGCAAATATGGGATTAAGACTAAGCAACTTCGATATAGTGCCGTCTGTGTGCATTTAGATCCTAAAAGCCAGTTTAAAACAACTGAAATTATTAGGCCGAATGTGGAAAACAGGAAATTTCTTGTAATTCAACAAAAAATGATTGGGGATGTATTAGCAAGTACGGTTATTTGCCGTACTTTAAAACATTTGTTCCCTGAATGTACTGTCCATTATGTCGCAAATGAAAATACATTAGCGGTATTGGATAACAATCCCCACATTGACCATATCATCGTTTTTAAAAAAGAATTTAGCGAAAATAAAAAGGCCTTTTATTCATTTTTAAAATCAATCCAATTGCAATCCTACGACGTAGTCATAGATGCTTATGGAAAATTGGAAAGTAATCTGATTTCTATTTTTGCCCGATCGGAGCGCAAAATTGCTCACTACAGGTGGTACAATTCCTGGATATATACTGATACCGTAATAGAAAGTCAAACAGCTACTGACAAGAATTCACTTGCCAATAAAATCAGATTACAATTAGTTAGTCCTCTTTCATCTGAAGTTGATGATTATTCAATCTCTCCCAAATTATATTTAAGTCAGGAAGAAATTGCTTTGGCCCAACAAATGATTGGGGAATTAAAAACAAGTTCTGATCAGAAACTTATTATGATTAGTATTATGGGGAGTAGTGCCTTAAAAACTTACCCCCCTGAATATATGCCCAAAGTTGTTGATACAATTTGTTCAAACACCGACGGCATGGTACTTTTTAATTATTTACCAAATCAAAGAGATGAAGCCAGGGCCATTTATGACCAGTGTAATGAAGTCTCAAAATCAATAATAAATTTTGACTTTTACGCAAATTCATTAAGGGATTTTATTCTGATACTTTCACAGTGTGATGCCTTAATTGGGAATGAGGGAGGAGCAGCTAATATGGCCAAAGCCCTAAGGATACCTACATTTTGCCTCTTTAGCCCTTTTATTGTTAAGGAAGCATGGCATGATAGTTCATCTGAGTTAAATATAGCTATCCATCTAAATGACTATCACCCGGAATTATTTGTAAATATGAACAAAAACAAAATTAAAAAGGTAATACGATCCCTCTACGATTATTTTAAACCTATTCTTTTTGAAGAACAATTAATTCTTTTTCTAAATAAGTATTGCAGTAGAGCTATTAAAGACAATTCAATGAATGAGAGATATTAAATTTGATGTAGCCATAATAATTATCAATTACAATTCTTCTGAGTTTTCCCAGAAGTGTATCCAAAGCGTTTTGGAAAATACGACAGGTACAATTTCCTACGAAATAATCATAGTAGACAATGCATCCAAAAATGAAGATTATGAGGAATTGAAAAACTATATTTCTGGAATAAAAAACACCAATATAAGCCTCAAAAGAAGCAGGATAAATACTGGTTTTGGCGGTGGTAACATGTATGGGGTACAGTTTGCTAATGCCAGCTATTACTTATTCTTAAACAACGACACTGTGCTTATAAAAGATCCAATAAAAATATGTTACGATTTTATGGAAAAAACAGAGGATGCAGCATTATGCGGTCCTCAAATTTTTAATGAGTATCAAAAAAAAGAAGTTAGTTTTGATCATTTCACTTCTATAGGAAGGGAAATTTTTGGTAAAAAAATGTTAGAATTAGTTTTTCCAAGAACGAAGCCTAACAGACGAAAGCAGTATACAACGCCATTATCAGTTGATTATGTAAATGGTAGCTTTATGTTTTTTAGGGCTATGGATTTTGATTCTGTAGGCGGGTTTGATACAAATATTTTCCTGTATTTTGAGGAAAGTGATATTTGTTATCGGCTAAAGAAGAAAAGCAGAAAAACTTATTTTGTTCCCTCCGCATCTTATCTTCATTATCAAGGAATGAGTATTCAAAAAGCTGCATGGAATATTCGAACTAAAATTGAGCTTAAAACGTCTATGTTTTATGTAATAAGAAAGAATTACGGGTATTTGCATTATCAGATACTTAGAATGTTTTTTATTTTGCGATATGGCCTGGTATCTATTGTAAAACCAAAATATTTTAAATTATTCCATCGTATATTAATTGGACTTCCATTAGGGAAATCGTTAAAACAAGAACAACGAATTTTACCCTAAATTAGACCCGAATTAAGTATAAATAATATTTTATCCTTTAGTAAACAATAATGATCAAAGAAGAAATAGCGGCAGCAATAGAAATTTTAAAAAGCGGAGGAATTATACTTTATCCAACCGATACAGTTTGGGGTATTGGCTGCGATGCAACAAATGTGAGCGCAGTAGAAAAAATATACAAACTCAAAAAAAGGTCCGATAAAAAGGCAATGATTTGCCTGGTATCTAATCAGTTTATGCTTGAGCAATATGTAGAAAAAGTTCCTGAACCAGCTTATGATTTGATGGATCTATCTGAAAGACCAGTTACTATTATTTACGATAACCCTAAAAGTGTAGCCGGGAATCTTATTGCTGAGGATAACACCCTAGCTATACGAGTAGCATCTGATCAGTTTTGCCAACGGTTAATTGAAAATTTTAAGAAACCCATTGTTTCTACTTCTGCAAATATTGGCGGGGAATCTACGCCAGGAAATTTTTCAGAAATAAGTGATTTGATTTTAAAAGGTGTAGACTATGTGGTAAATTTGGAGCGAAAAACAACCATTAAATCACCTTCTTCCATTATTAAATTGGGTAATGATGGAACTGTAAAAATTATCCGCAAGTAGAACAATAAAAAATCCTGGCTTTATTATTTCGGATTACTACCCACCCAGGCAACTCAATTCAGAAGTGATCTAAATTATGATGTTGACAAATTACAAAAAATGCTTACAAGACTCCATTTTTTCCATTATTGCTGGCTCTGCGAAGGAGCTTTCCATTGACAATTATGTAATAGGCGGATTTGTAAGGGATCTTATATTGGAAAGAGGTAAACCCAAGGATATAGATATAGTTGCCGTAGGAAGCGGAATTCAGCTTGCTAAAAAGGTGGCCTCAAAACTTGATGGTAAACCCAAAGTATCTGTCTTCAAGAATTTCGGGACCGCGATGATAAAACATCATAATTGGGAAATAGAATTTGTGGGTGCCAGAACGGAAAGTTATACAAGAGATAGCAGAAAGCCAGTTGTTGAGGATGGAACGCTTTTAGATGACCAGAAAAGACGTGATTTTACTATAAACACCATGGCCATATCGCTTAATGAATCAGATTATGGCCAACTACTGGACCCGTTTGATGGGCTTAAAGACCTGAAAAACAAATTAATCCGAACTCCATTGAATCCTTCCATAACCTATTCTGATGACCCATTGAGAATGATGAGAGCTATTCGTTTTGCAACTCAGCTGGGTTTTAACATCGAATTAAAATCGCTTCAGGCAATTATAGAAAATAAGGAACGAATAGAGATAATATCTCAGGAACGAATTGTTGATGAATTAAACAAAATTTTAGCATGTGATCAGCCATCCATTGGTCTAAAACTTTTATATAATACCGAATTATTACCCTTTTTGCTGCCCGAATTAACTGCTTTGGAAGGTATTGAAGAAATTGAGGGTCAACGCCATAAAGACAATTTTTGGCATACTCTTGAAGTTGTTGATAATATTGCTAAAACTACCGACAATTTATGGTTGCGGTGGGCAGCACTATTACACGATATAGGTAAGGCCCCCACCAAAAGGTTTGACAATAAAATAGGCTGGACCTTTCATGCACATGAATTTGTGGGCTCTAAAATGGTATTTAAATTATTTAAGAGATTACATATGCCATTAAACGACAAAATGAAATTTGTCCAGAAAATGGTACGAATGAGTTCAAGACCTATAATTCTTTCTCAGGATAATGTAACGGATGCAGCAGTAAGACGATTAGTATTTGATGCCGGAGAGCATGTAGACGATCTTATGACCCTTTGTGAAGCAGATATCACTACAAAAAATTCTTTTAAGCAGAAAAAGTATAAAAACAATTTTAAGATTGTAAGGCAAAAAATCATTGAAGTAGAAGAACGTGATCATTTAAGAAATTTTCAACCCCCTATAAGTGGTGAGGAGATTATGAAAACTTTTAACCTTAAACCCTCTAAAGAAATCGGCATCATTAAAGATGCAATCAAAGAGGCAATTCTTGAAGGTGAGATTCTGAATGAATATGAGCCGGCTTATAAATTTATGATCAAAAAAGGCGTAGAATTGGGTCTTAGAGAACAGTAGCTGGGACAAATTTTGAAAAAGTTGCTTAAAGTGTAAATGAGAACTTTTGTTTTTATTAAATGAGTTCAACTATTAATATTTCTCAAAAAAAGAAATAAGCAAGTATTTGAACAAAAGAATAGTAATTTTGCTCTGAAATTTAAACTCTTATGCACAAGAATTTTAGAAAAATTGCCAAAATTTCATTGGTGCTGGTTTATTTGGTAATCATAGCAGGAGCCGTGGTGCGCATGACAGGAAGCGGAATGGGTTGTCCAGATTGGCCAAAGTGTTTTGGCTATTATATACCCCCCACAGATATTTCTCAGTTACAATGGCAACCAGAATTTACTTATAACGAAGGGCAGGTGATTATCCGAGAAGAATCCCTATGGGTGGCCAAAGCAGAATTCACAACGGGTAGCAATTACGACAAAGTTAATTGGGAGCAGTATCAAAGACATGACTATGCGGTTTTTAATGCACTTCATACATGGATTGAATTTATAAATCGTCTTTTCGGTGCCCTCGCAGGAATGGCAACACTTTTTTTAGCCCTTGCGTCGACTTCATATTGGCGAAGGGATAAAAAAGTCACCTTGATTTCCTGGCTTGTCGTATTTGGAATGGGCTTTCAGGCATGGTTAGGCGCCACAGTTGTTTATTCTGTTCTTGAACCGGTGAAAATAACTATGCATATGGTTATGGCCCTTTTCATTGTATCATTACTGGTCTATCTCATTTATAAAACAGGTTCCATTTCTAAAAATGGTAATTATGATAAAAAAGTAACATTAACCATATGGGTTGCATTAGGCCTTACCCTAATACAAATTATTTTGGGAACACAAGTAAGACAATTCATAGACCATCAAATAGATTTATTAGGGGAAAATGCCAAAGATATTTGGCTCGCTAATCCTTCAATACAATTTTATATCCATCGTTCTTTTTCAATTTTGGTAGTACTAATTAATCTCTACCTGGCATATTCCATATCTCAAAAGAAGCTGGGGTATTCAAAAATCAATTGGGTTTTAGGTCTTCTTTTAATTGAAGTAATTACTGGTATTGCAATGTATTATTTCGATTTCCCTTTTGCAAGTCAACCATTGCATTTGATATTGGCAGCCTTTTTATTTGGGATACAATTCTATTTGGTTTTGGAAGCCACAAAAGGAATAAGAAGTCAGAAAACTTTGTAACTTTGCCCCTACCCATAAATTAGAGTTAATGATCTATAAAATCAGGATTATCCTGGATACTCAAGAAGACATCTTTAGGGATATAGAAATAGAACACCATGTTACACTGGAAGATTTTCACAATACCATTACTCAGGCCTTTGGTTTTTTAGGCAATGAGATGGCCTCTTTTTATACCTGTGATGAGCTGTGGAACCAGGATGAAGAAATACCCCTTTTTGATACCAGTGATAATGGATCTAATGTTCGCCTGATGAACGAGATTTCAATGGAGAACATACTAACTGAACAAACTCCCAAGCTTATTTATGTCTATGATTTTTTAAGTATGTGGACATTTTTTGTTGAATTAGCGGATGTAGTTGAAAAAGAAGATGGGAGGTCTTATCCCAATGTTTTATTCAGTTTTGGTGAATTGCCTGAAGCCCCTCCGGAAAAGAAATTCGAATCGGAACCATCCTTTGATTTGGATGAACCTCTGGAAAACTATGATGATATGGATTTTGATGAAAATTGGAATTAATATCCTTTGACTTAAACTATAAAGCAGATGTTTATTAAATAGCTGCCTAATCTCTGCCTCTAAATATTGAACAAACTAAAAGACTAACCCCCAATAAAGACTATGATCAATCTCTATGCTACCCAAATTCAAGGCGTATCACTGCACCGTATCGGAAATAAAAGTAAAGCAGAACCCGTGTTTCTTTCTAAAGAACCTTTTATCCCAGACGACGAAACAAATGGTTTATTAAAGGAATACTTCTTAAAGCCCTTTCGAGAAAAAGAGGAAAATTATTATCGTCTTACGCATGAGATTGATGTGGAATTTAATGAAGTGTATAAGCTTGTTTCTGAAATTTTTGAAAAACCGGAAAGGTCTCATGAGATATCAGTAAATCTGACTAAACATTTATATGATCAATCTAGTCATCCTCATATAAAAAGTGGTGAGATATATATTACGTATCTGACCGATATACTTCTTGATAATGAGAAAACGGATGCGATCGGGATCTTTAAAAGTGAAATAAAACAGGATTTTTTACAGTTCTCAGAAAATGGAACTAATCTCGATTTAATTGTTCAACAAGGAATCAATATCAATAAACTGGATAAAGGCTGCCTGATATTTAATGTAAATAAGTCTGATGGCTATAAGGTATTATCTATTGATAGCAATAGGTATGATACTAAATATTGGCTAGAGCGTTTTCTAGGAGTAGATGCTCTGGCAGATGATAATTTTTACACGAAAAACTATCTGAAATTTTGTCAAAATTTTGCAAAAGATGTCGTGCTGCCTGCAGAGGACAAAAAACAGGAGGTTATGTTCATGAACAGGGCTGTAAACCATTTTGCAAAAAATGACGCATTTGAAGAAAATAATTTTCTGAATGAGGTAATGGAGAATCCGGATTTGATCCCTGAATTTAAGCATTATAAAACGGAGAAAGGTCCAAAATACAGCATTGAAGATGTTTCCAGTTTTGATATTGCGAATAAAGCTGTGTCCGATACCCGTAAAAAAATAAAAAATATCATTCAGCTAGACACCAATATTCAAATAAAAATGGATTTTATAAATCCTGAATCAGCAGAAAAATTTGTGGAAAAGGGATGGGATGAGGAACGGCAAATGTATTACTACCTGATATACTTTAATAAGGAACAGAAAACATAAGTTTTATGGAATTTTGATTTTTTTCTCAATTATTTGTTTCATACTTACATCCTCGTAATTACGTTTTACAAAATCGAGTGCCAGGTCCAGTAATTGTCCCATAGTCTTACATTTCTTAAATTTAACATCTAATGTAAGTTCATAAATCTGCTTGCTAAGCGCTTCTATGTTTTCCGGTAATGATATGTTATCAGCTTTACAAATATTTACCAATCGGTTAATTCTATCTCCGGAACTAATAATCCTCTTTGCTACAATAGAACGCTCTTCAATCTTATATTGATCTACTGAGTCACGTTGCAGTTTCTTTTGAACCATTTGAACCATTATATAGTTCTCCTTAAAAAATTGTGGGCGGTATACTTTAAGTTTACCTTCAAAACTCTGTTGGTCAAAATCAATAGCTCTTATTTTGTAAACTACATGATCAAAATCATGCATAGGAACAATTACATAATTATAAGATCTCATATCCCCTAAAAGCCTGATCATACAGCGCTCATTAAATTTTACAAACTCCTTTGCAAGCTGTGCTTTTTCAGATTCTGTACAATTAGGTAACATATCTTTAATAAATACATCCCCGGGAATACCTGCGATATGCTCCTCTATCAGCGTATCCTTATGTACCAGAAAATTTAGGTGATAAGGCGATAACATATGTTCCAATTCCAAGCCGTAAATTCGGGATGCATCTGTTTTTTTGATATAGAAATACAAAAAATTATCATTGAGAATATTCCTGACTTTGATGCGGAAGGGCTTGGAATTGCCGAAAGTGCAATAATCCACTGCATCAATATTCAAATATTGAAAAATCCTATCACTACCATCGGAATGTAAAATAGAGTATACCTGTTTCAGACTTTGATCTATCTCAAGTCTTTCAGAATCAGAATAATACGCTCTAACCCATAGGGTATCATTACCATCATCATCATACACTACAACCGAACCCGCAAAACGCAATAGGTCTTCATAAAAAATAGGTATTTCAATTTTTCTGTTATACTGATCCAAATAGGCATCCAATTTTGGACTTACAGGATAGGCGGGTTTCTTCTTCGACATTAATCGCTCTCCGGACATATACTAAATTTTAATTTTGTTGCTTTTGTAACAAAATAACGATTTCTTCGTCAAGTATACTATACACAACCTAAAAACTCCATCTAATTTGGAAACGATTCTAACAGTTAGCAATCTTACAAAGAAATTCGGATATCTTACCGCAGTTCAGGATTTATCTTTTTCTATTCAAAAAGGCAACGTTTATGGTATTCTGGGACCCAACGGAAGTGGAAAATCAACTACCCTCGGAATCGTTTTAAATGTGGTCAATAGTACAAACGGAAGTTTTTCCTGGTTTGATGGAAATACCTCAACCCATGAGGCGTTAAAAAAAGTGGGCGCAATAATAGAGCGGCCTAACTTCTACCCTTATATGACCGCAATTCAAAATTTAAAATTGGTCTGTAAAATTAAAGAAGTTCCTGAAGAAAAAATAAAAGATAAATTGAAGCTTGTAGGATTATGGGAAAGAAAGGATAGTAAATTCAGGACTTACTCACTTGGCATGAAACAACGTCTTGCTATTGCTTCTGCCTTGTTAAATGATCCCGAAATTCTAATTTTAGATGAACCAACCAACGGTTTGGATCCTCAGGGAATTCATCAAATTCGGGAAATCATAAAGAAAATAGCCTCACAAGGCACTACTATTCTTTTGGCGTCGCATTTATTGGACGAAGTTGAGAAAGTATGTAGTCATGTGGTCATTCTAAGAAAAGGTAAAAAACTTTATTCTGGCAGCGTGGACGGTATGTTGGCGAGTTTTGGCTTCTTTGAACTCAAAACTGATAACAACGAAGTGTTAATAAAATTTTTGGAAGAACATCCTGATTTTGGTGAAATTAAAACGTATAACGGACTTATTACAGCCTTTCCAAATAAGGAGATGGATGCCCGCGAATTGAATAATACCTTGTTTAAAAAAGGTATTGTCCTCTCGCATTTGATCAAAAGAAGAGAAAGTCTGGAAGAACAATTCCTGACACTTACGGAAAATCAATCGATTTAAAATCTCCAATCAAAAAAAAATGAAAAGGTTATTACAGATAGAATTTATAAAACTTTGGAACAATAAGGCAAGTAGGGCACTTATCATATCTTATT
This sequence comes from uncultured Eudoraea sp., assembly GCA_905479615.1. Lineage (GTDB taxonomy): Bacteria > Bacteroidota > Bacteroidia > Flavobacteriales > Flavobacteriaceae > Eudoraea. Next base: position 6,773 of record CAJQNH010000067.1, on the reverse strand, counting down.
TTGTACTTCTTACTTCAATCGCATTGGTGGCAGCCATAAAATTTGATATTGGGCCGGTGAAGTTTCATTTAGCGGAACAGGGGATTTTTAATTTTCCCTATATCTGGCATTTCAATACGTTTATAACCGCTTTTTTTAAACTATTCTTAGCCATAGTCATAGTGTCAATGATGGCTAATGAATATAGCAACAAAACGATAAAACAGAACTTAATTGATGGACTTTCCAAAAAGGAATTTATTCTCTCAAAATTCCTTACCGTTATATCATTTGCCCTGATTTCAACAGTATTTGTATTTGCAGTTTCAATGATACTGGGACTTATCTATTCAGATTATAATGAAATCTCCATCATTTTTTCTGATATGGAGTTCCTGCTTGCATTTTTTATAAAACTTGTTGGATTCTTTTCGTTCTGCTTATTTCTGGGAATACTTGTAAAACGTTCGGCATTTGCATTAGGTTTTCTAATACTATGGCAGGTTTTCGAAGGATTTGCAAGGGGGATGATGCGATGGAAATTGTTTGATGGTGAAACTACCGATGCCATAATGGGCTTTTTCCCTTTGAATTCTATGTGGAATCTTATAAAAGAACCTTTTTCAAGATTAAGTGCAGTACAAACAGTAGCCGATCAAATTGGTGAAGAACTTGCTCTGGACTATCATGTTCAATTCTATGAGGTTCTCATTGTCATAGGTTGGACCACTATTTTTATCTATTTGTCGTACGCTTTGCTAAAAAAGAGGGATTTATAGTATCTTGTGGTGTTTGGAAGAACACTATGAAAAAGATTGGGACATTGTTGCTCTTTCTGATTCTTTGCCCCGTTTTTGTTTCAGGTCAGGGCGAAGCGTCTAATTGGTATTTTGGAAATGAAGCAGGAATAAGATTTAATAATGACGGCAGTGTCACAGCACTTAAAAATGGTAAACTCAATACCTTTGAAGGTTGTGCAGCTATTTCTGATACTTTTGGAAATTTACTTTTCTATACTGATGGGGTTACCGTTTACGACCAAACCAATGAAATAATGCAAAATGGAGGGGGATTGTATGGCGACCCTACCAGTACACAGTCTGCCCTGATAATTCCAAAGCCACAAGACCCTAATCTGTATTTTATATTTACTGTTGATACTACTATATCCGAAACAGATCCGGATTTTGGATTAAATTATTCGGTTGTAGATATTTCTTTGAATAATGGTATGGGAGCCGTAATTCAGAAAAATGTTAATTTACTAAGGGACTGTTCTGAAAAAATATCAGCAGTTTTGAAAGACTGCTCGGACAATTCAATATGGGTACTTACACTTGCAGCGGCAGATGGAGCATTGGGAAGGTTAAATACATTTTATGCCAATGAAATCAATACCACTGGTGTTGTAAGTACACCTGTCAAAACTACTTTCGATGATTTATTTGTAAATGACCCCAGAGGTTATTTAAAACTTTCTGCAGACGGCACTAAAATGGTCAGTGCCAATGTAACGAGCGGACTCTATTTATATGATTTTGATGCCACTACGGGTACACTTAGTAATCAACAAAGAATTACGATAGGTACGCCTTATCAATTTGCTTACGGGGTAGAATTTTCTCCAAATAGCGATTATCTTTATGTACATTCTTCAAACAATATTTTGGGTAATGCTGATCAATTATCCCAATTACTGCAGTATGACCTAACAGAAACGGACATATCCGCTTCAGAGGTACTATTAGATTCAAGGGAAATATTCCGCGGGGCCCTTCAATTGGCAAATAATGGCAAAATATACAGAACCATTGCACTGAATTATTTTCAGGGCACTCCATATTTAGGAGCCATTAACAATCCTGATGAAAAAGGAACTGCCTCTATTTATGAACACAATGCTGTATTTTTGGAAGGGAATGCTACTCAGGGATTACCACCGTTTATTCAATCGTTTTTTGGCAAAACACAGCTTGTACTCAACAACGATGGAACGAGGAGTAGTATACTTGCAAAGTGTACAGGCGAAACCTTTAGACTGGAAGCCGAAGAAATTCCTGGAGCAATCTATAACTGGTTAAAAAATGGAGTCCCAATAGTTGTCCCAAATGGTTATTATTTGGAAATAGTAAATGCAGACATTGATGATTCAGGACGTTACAGTTTGGAAGTTACACAACCCAATCCTTCAGCTTGTCCAATTATCGGTGAAGCTTTGGTGAATATCCTTCCTGTTCCGGACCCAGTGCTTTCCATAACTCAATGTGATCTTGATATCATTAATTCAACAGATGGTATTACCACCATTAATTTAGAAGAGATTAACAGTGACCCGGATATACTATTTTATTTCTATGAAAGTATTTCGAACCGGGATAATGACATAAGAATTACTAATACAAGCGGTTATCAAAACACTACTGCTTTTAACCAAACACTGTATTACAAAGCGATAAATATTGCGGGATGTGAATACTTGGGAGAAATCCAGCTCGAAATATTACCAGTTACTATTGAGGCAAGCGCAGATGGTCCATTTTACAGTTGCGATGAGATTCCAAATGACCAAATTCTCCTGGGCAGCTTTGACCTGGCAGATATAGCGGATAATTATACACAAGAACAAATTCGGTTTTATGAATCGAGGGAGGATTTGGCTTCAGAACAAAATGAACTTAATGAGCTCTACATTTCAGAAGGTGCAACCATCTATGTAAGACTCGAAAACTCAGGACAGTGTCCTGAAGTGAACACAATAGGATTGGTGGTTACAGAATCTCCCATACTATCATTGGAGGAGAGCTATATTATATGTGTAGGTACGGAGCTTTTTATTAATGGTCCCGAGGGTTTTGATTCTTACAGATGGTTCCTGCAAATAAATAACAGGGAAGAACTTATCTCGGAAAATCGAGGCGCTAATTTAACTGAAGCCGGGAATTATATACTCGAAACAACTTTTATTTATGACATCGATGGTAAGGAAGTACGCTGTGAAAACAGCGTGAAGTTTGTAGTTATTCCTTCAAGCAAACCAATAATTAGTAATATTAATATTACTGATTTTTCAGCTAACAATTCTATAGAGATTGAAACAGCAGGAGAAGGTTTGTATGAATATTCTATTAATGGGGTTAATTACCAAACAGAGAATATTTTTTACAACATTGAACCCGGTTTTTTAACCCTGACAGTGAGGGACACCAATGGCTGTGGAAAAGTGGAGAAAAATATATCTGTTATGGGCTATCCGAAATTTTTTACTCCAAACGGGGATGGAATAAATGATTACTGGCAAATTACAGGAATAAATGAACAGTTTCAAGCTGATGCCCTGATCGCTATTTTTGATCGTTATGGAAAATTCGTTGCTCAGATAAATCCGGGAGATAAAGGGTGGAATGGTACCTCGAATAGTAGTGTCCTTCCAGCCTCTGATTATTGGTTTAATCTAAGATTGCAGGATGGCAGGGAAATTAAGGGTCATTTTACATTAAAAAGATAAAAGTGAATATTAAATAAAATTGTTTTGAACTTGGATATAATAATTACAAATTGGGAATAGGTAAGAAAAATATAGCCTTTTTTATATTTCTGTACTGGTCATTTTATTTATCGGCACAGGTATGTAATTCTCCTGTGTTGACATTTCCTGCCAACAATTCCACTGATGTGCCTGTAAATTCGACCATTACCTGGGACGCTGTAGTAGGTGTACCGGGGTATGTTATTTCTATTGGCACCACACCGGGGGGTGTGGATATAGTTAATCAAGAAAATCTGGGAAATTCCCTTTCTTACACTCCCCCTTTCGGTTTGCCTGAAAATAGAGATTTATATGTAAGCCTTACACTTTTCTTTTTTGATGCCGATATCTCTGATGTGGTCTGCCCAAGCTCAACATTTCGGACTGAAGATGTTATCACTCCCCCTGCCTGCACTGTAGTTACAAACCCTGTAGATGGTGCCACCAATGTAAACATTGCTACAAATATTAGATGGAATTATTCGCCTACGGCTACTGGCTATCGAATTTCCTTGAGTACAGTACCCGGACCAGGTAATATTGTGAATAATCAGAACCTAGGTAATGTCCTGTCATATAATCCAATTCTGGACTTGCCACCAAGTACGCAGATATTTGTTCAAATTACGCCTTATAATGAAAATGGTGATCTTTCACCTTGTCCTGAACAAAGTTTTACAACCGGTGCCATAGCCACAGCACCAGTTTGCACAACCCTCACTAACCCTTTAAATGGCGCCATAAATGTACCCCTTACACCTTTAATTGAATGGACAGATGTCCCGGATGCTATAGGATATAGAGTAACTATTGGAAGTTCTCCTTTTACCGCAGAAGTATTAAACAATGTTACATTCACTACGAATTCGACATTTGTTATCGACTTTGAACCAAACCTGACTTTTTTTGTAACCATTATTCCTTTTAATGCGGCTGGGGATGCTATTGGTTGCACCCAGGAGTCTTTCTCCACCATAGTTGGATGTGGACCCTATTTTGATTCGGTTACCGGGGAACTTGTCATCATAAATCCGGAAATATCTTTTCCCGACACTATATCTATTTGTGAAGATGAACTTCCTTTTTTAGTAAGCTCAACGGATACAGCTGAAGGATACAGATGGTTTCAGATAGATCAATTTGGGAATGAAACCCTGATCTCAAGTACATCTGATGCATCCCTTACGGAGACAGGTGAATACCGGTATGAAGCATATAATACAGTAGTGCAGGCAAGTGGCACCGTTGAATGTCCCACATCCCAAATTTTTAATGTAGTATCTTCTGAAATAGCAACAATTAATTCTGTAACTCTAACTGATCAGGGAGTGGACATAATAATTACGGTAGATGCGAGTGGTATTGGCGACTATGAATATGCACTAAATGATATTAACGGACCTTATCAGGCCAGTAATGTTTTTAATACTATGCCGGCTGATTCATATACCGTTTATGTCAGGGATAAAAACGGCTGCGGAATAGTGCAGGAAAGAATAGAACAGGATTTAACTCTGGAAGGGTTTCCGAAATTCTTTACCCCAAATGGTGATGGAGTAAATGACTTTTGGCAGTTTATCCAAACCCCTTTAACAGGTGAAATAGGTATAGAAGTAATACATATTTTTGATAGATATGGAAACCTTTTAGCTCAAATAAAACCTACTTCCAATGGCTGGGATGGAAGTTTTAATGGGAGACCCCTACCCTCTAATAATTATTGGTTTAGAGCAATTTCGGAGAGTAGCGGTCAAATACAAGGACATTTTGCATTAAAAAGATAATAGCCATGAAAAATGTTCCGATTGATAGTATTTATTAAATGAAAAAGTTAGCACTAAGCATATTAGTCATATTTCATGCCGCATTGGCAATGGGACAGGTTTGCCCCATAATAACGAGTCCTTCCGATGGTTCTGTGGGCGTACCAGTAAATTCAACGATAACATGGCCAGCTGTTCCCGGTATCGTTGGATATTTAGTATCTCTTGGCACCACTCCCGGGGGCGTGGACATTCTGAACAGACGTTCTGCCGGTCTTACAAATAGCTATACTCCCGAAGTAGGTTTCCCCGAAAGCACAACAATTTATGTAACCTTAAGCATATTTTTACCTAATCAACAACTTTTGATTTGTGACAGTCAATCATTTACCACCGAAGAGGTAACTACACCCCCACCCTGCACCTCATTAGTTGAACCAACAAATAATGAAGAAAATGTATCTGTTAAGACCGAAATTCAATGGGCATATGCCCCTACAGCCACGGGTTATTGGCTTTCTATTGGAACTACTCCCGGAGCTAATGATTTGACTGATAGGGATGTTGGAAATGTATTGACCTTTAATCCTTTGGATGATTTTCCACAGGACAGTCCTATTTTTGTAATAATTACCCCATATAATGAAAATGGGGATGCCGGATCTTGCGCGGAAGAAAGTTTTACAACAGGAAATACTGTTGTTGATTGTAATGCTTATTTTGATACAGTAAGTGGCGAAATTGTTCCAAGAAAACCGGAAAGCAATTTTCCAAGTCAGATTGGGATATGTAAGAATGACATCCCAACATTGATTCGCACAGATGATACAGCAGATGGTTTTAGGTGGTTTATAATAAATGAAGATGGTACTGAGTCTTTACTTTCTACTACCTCAGAAGTCTCACTATCTGAGATAGGGCCTTATCGCTACGAGGCATATAATTTAGTTGTTCAGGGAGGGGAAACATTTGAGTGCGGTATATCTAAGGATTTTAATGTAGTATTATCTGAAATAGCCCAGATTACTTCAGTTAGTAGTTCTCAGGAAATAGATGGAAGACAAATTCAGATTGAGGTCAGCGGACTTGGGGATTATGAGTATGCACTGGATAATATAGAGGGTCCCTATCAGGATAGACCTGTCTTTAACAGACTTACGGAAGGAACCCATACTATTTATGTAAATGATAAAAATGGTTGTGGAATTGCTCAGCGAATCATTGAAAGAGAATTGAACCCCGATGATTTTCCAAAGTTTTTTACTCCCAATGGCGATGGTATAAACGATTTTTGGCAATATATTTCCCCACGTGAAAGCAATGAAATTAAGATTTCCTATATTCATGTTTTTGATAGGTATGGGATATTATTAGCCCAGATTATACCCACATCAAAGGGATGGGATGGCACATTTAATGGACAACCATTACCCGCCTCCAGTTATTGGTTTAAGGCAAGGGATAATTTAAATAACGAAATTCAGGGATTTTTTGCCTTAAAAAGG